>NZ_JBGCCO010000007.1:0-281144 GCF_041262605.1 Kitasatospora sp. GAS1066B | reverse complement strand
AGTACGTCCAGTACGAGGACGACTCGGGCGCACGCCCAGCCGGGCGCCCAACGCCGCGGGCTCATCCGAAAAGATCCGCCGTACAGGCCCTAGCGCAGCAGGTGGAAGTCCGGCTGGGGGTGCATCAGGAAGCCGTGGTGCGAGATGTTCCAGGCGTACGCCCCGGCCAGGCCGAACACCACCCGGTCGCCGGCCCGCAGCGCCGGCACGGCGGCCCGGTGCGCCAGCACGTCCTTGGGGGTGCAGAGCTGCCCGGCGAGCGTGACCCGGCCGCTCTCGGCCGCCGGGCGCGGCCACGGGTGCGGCCAGTGCTCGACGGGCAGCACCGCGAACGGCTGGTCGTGCCCGCGGGCGGCGGGTGTGCGCAGGTGGTGGGTGCCGCCGCGGAGCACCGCGAACTCCTCGCCGTGGCTGCGCTTGACCTCCAGCACCTCACTCGCGTACCAGCCGCAGTACGCGGTCAGCGCGCGGCCCGGTTCGATCCGCAGCCGCAGTCCGGGGTGGCGTCGCAGCAGCCGGGCCAGCCCCGCGCCGTAGCCGGGCCAGTCGAAGCGGGCGGTGGGGTCGGCGTAGTCCACGGCCATGCCGCCGCCCAGGTTGACCTCCTTGATCGGCACCGGCAGCCCGGCCGCCCAGTCCACCAGCTGCTCGGCGACCGCGAGTTGGTCGGCCGCGTGCAGGCCGCTGGCCAGGTGCGCGTGGATGCCGCGCAGTCGCAGCCGTCGGGCGAGGCGGGGATCGGCCAGCAGCCGCAGCGCGTGGCCCAGTTGCTCGGGGTCCAGGCCGAACGGGGTGGGCCGGCCGCCCATCGCCAGCGGCACGCCGTCCAGCGCGCCCGCGCGAACCGGCAGGTTGACCCGCAGCAGCAGGTCGACCGGTTCGGTGGCCAGCGCGGCGAGCCGGTGGAGTTCGGCCACGCTCTCCACGTGCCAGCGGTGCACGCCGGCGGCCAGTGCGGCGGCCAGCTCGGCGGGGGCCTTGCCCGGTCCGCCGAAGGCCAGCCGGGCGCCCGGCACGGCGGCTCGCAGATGGGTCAACTCGCCGCCGGAGGACGCCTCGTAGCCGTCCACGGTGTCACGCAGTGCGGTCAGCACGGCTGGGTCGGGGTTGGCCTTGGCGGCGTAGTACAGCTCCACCCGCTCGGGCAGTGCGGCCCGGACCGCCGCCGCGTGGGCGCGCAGCGCGGGCAGGTCGTAGAGGTAGGCGGGCAGCGCCTCGGCGGGCCGGGCGGCCACCTCGGCGCGGACGGCGGACGGCAGCTCCATGGTGGTCAACGCAGGCCTCCCGCCGACTCGGTGGGCGCCTGGGCGGCCTGGGCGAGCACGTCGGCGGCCAGTGGCGAGGGCAGCCGGACGTACCCGGCCTCGCGGTCCGCCTTGCGCTCCCAGCGGGTCAGCAGGTTCGCCTTGGCCGGCAGCGGCACCCCGGCCAGCAGCGCCCGCAGCCGGGGCGGACAGCCGTGCCGCTCGGCGTACTCCGTCAGCACGCCGCGCACCCGGTCCCACAACCTCGGTTCCAGCGAGGGATCCTGGTCGGCGATCACCGCCAGCAGCTCCGCGACGTGGTTGACCAGCAGGCAGTACACCACCCGGTCCCAGCCGCGCTGCTCGTCGTAGCTCATCGGGCCGGCGACCTGCGGCGGCAGCTCGGCCAGCAGGGCGGCGTTGCGCTCGGGCAGCAGCTTGGTGCCCTCCAGGTCGCGGAAGAGCACCTGGGCCGGGTAGCCCGCCTCGTCCACCGCGATCAGCACGTTCTGCAGGTGCGGTTCCAGGACGACACCGTGGTCGAAGTAGGCGGCCAGCACCGGCGGCAGCAGCAGCCGCAGATAGCGGGTCCACCAGTCCAGCAGCTCCGCCGCATCCGGCTCCGTCCCGCCGAGCAGCAGGCCGAGTTGGGCCGAGCTGGTCGGGTACTCGTCGGCCACGGCACCCGCCAGCAGCGGCGTCAGGCCCGGGTGCAGCCGGGTGGCGAGGTCCTCGCGGACGATCAGGCCGAAGCCTTCGAAGAGTTCGGTGTCGGGGGTGCCGTCGGGACCGGGCAGTGCGAGGGTGCGGAAGGCCGGTTCGCGCAGCATCGCGGCGTCCGGGAAGCGTTCGGCGAGGTCGTCGAACGTGCCGTCGAGCAGCCGGGTCAGCTCGACCGCGCCGGTCAGCTCATAGGCGGCGTTCTTGCGCAGGCAGTTGGTGATCCGCACGTTCAGGCTGAACTTGAGGAAGGCGCCGGCGCCGTGCAGCGTGCGGACCGAGGCGGTGGCGGCGAACTCGGGCCCGCCGACGCCGAGATCGAGCACGTCGCCGCTGGCCAGCGCGGCCCGCAGCAGCGGGTGTCCGCTCAGCAACTGGTACTGCCAGGGGTGCGCGGGCAGCAGCCGGTAGCCGGCCGGGACCACACGGTGCCGCGCGCTGGGTTGTGCGTCCTGCCGCCCGTCGTGGCGCTGGTCGAGGAGGCCGTCGAGCAGCGCGGTCGCGGCCGGATCGACGCTCTGCTCGGCGAGCAGGTGATCCCGGACGGCGAGGTAGCGCAGCGGGAAGCTCGCGCGGGCCTCGGGCGCGTAGGCCGCCCAGGTCGCGCGGTCGGCGCCGCGGGCCGAGCGGGACTTCGGCGCGGGGTGGAAGCGGTGGCCGAAGAGCAGCGCCTGCTCGGACTCCAGGTACCGGTCGCCGCCCGGCGCCGGGCGGTCGCTCAGGGCAGCCGCCACACCCTGGTGGCTGGAGGCGAGTTGGGCGAGGAACTCGTCGTTGCGCACCCCGGTGCGGAGCGTCAGTTCGGCTTGCACCAGCTCGGCCAGTTCCCGCCAGTCCAGTGCTGACCAGCCGTCAGCTTCCTTGCGCTGCACGGGCCCGGTGAAGCGGTGCGCCCCGAGCAGCGAGGTGCGGCGCAGCGCGACCCGCAGCAGCGCACCGCACCGGGGCAGCCGCAAGAGCAGTCGCCCCTCGGTGACCGCGGTCTGGCGCTCGGGGCCGGAGACCTCGCGCAGCAGGCAGTTGACCAGGGTGTGCGCCACCACGTGGTCGGCGCTGGGGAGCGCGGTGCGGGCAGGGGAGAGGGTGACGGACATCAGCGGCTCCGAACTGAGTGGTGGAGGAGGGGGAAAGCGGCGGCGACGAGCGCGGCGGCGGTGCCGACCAGCACCGGCGAGCCCACGCCGAAGGCCGAGTTGACCAGCATGGCGACCACGCCCGCGGCCACCGCACCACCCTTGGAGACCAGCTCCAGGATACCGAACATCCGGCCGGGCGCCCGGCCCCGGGCGGCGTCGGCGGCCAGCACCGACAGGCAGACCAGGCCGAGGGTGAGCCCGCCGCCGAGCACCACCCGGGCCAGCGCGAAGGCCGGCAGCGAGTGCGCGGGACCGTGTCCGGCCAGACCCGCCGCGACCAGCGCGAAACCGAGCGCGAGGCCGGTCCTGGGCCGGTGCAGGAAGGCGGTGTGCACCCGGGAGGCGAGCAGCAGGTAGCACAGGTGCGGCAGGGCGAACAGCAGGCCGGCCACGGTCGCGTCGATCCCCGGTATCCGCTGGTCGACCAGTGCGATCAGATAGGGGAAGGAGACGATGGTGGCGAAGACGAACGCGAACTCGTAGGCGTAGAGCGCCCGCAGGCCGCGGTCCGGCCCCGGGCTCGGCCTGGCCGGTGCGGCCGAGGACCGGGGCTCGGGCTCGGCCGCCCGGGTGGGCTCGGGCAGCCGGGCCAGCAGCGCGGCCGCCGCCAGTGGCAGCAGCGCCATCACCAGGTACTGCCGGTGCGGGGAGAGCCACGGCGAGAGCGCTCCCACCAGGATCGGCGCGGCCACCAGCGCCGCCCGCGCGCTGCCTTGCATCAGAGTCAGGGCTCGGGACAGCCCGGGCCCCTCCAGGGCGGCGGCGAGGTAGCCGTTGGTGGCGGCGAAGGTGCCGCCGAGGAAGCCCTGTAGCACCAGGGCGAGCGTGAAGGCGGGCAGGCTGTCGGCCAGTCCGGCCAGCAGGAACGAGACGCTGAGCCCCAGTTGGGCCCGCAGCAGCAGGCGCTTGCGGCCGAACTGGTCGGCCAGACGCCCCCAGAGCGGGGCGCCCAGCGCACTGAACACGGTCGGCACGATGTAGAGCAGGCCGGCCCAGTGACCGTGGGGATCGCCCAGGCCCGGCAGGATCGAGGTCAGGTACGGCGGCAGGCCGAGGGCGGCGAAGGAGGCCACGAAGTAGCACCCGGCCACCGCGTGCACCTGGCGCCGGGCCAGGCCGCCGGCCGCCTCCGGGCGCCGGGTGGGCGGAGCCGACGCGGTCTTCACGCGCCCGCCAGGTAGTTCGGCCCGGTGGTGTAGTGCTTGTTGACGTCCGCCGCGCCCGAGCGCTCCTTGCTGAGCAGGGTGCCGGCGCTGACCATCGCCTTGACGGGCAGCCGGTCGGCGTCCAGCAGCGCCGCCCGCAGCGGGTCGCCCGGTGCACCGAGTCGGTCCAGCGCCTCGGTGAGCCGCTTGCGCAGCAGCCCCAGGGTGTCGGCGAGCGGCGCCCGGCCGTGCTCGGCCAGCGCGAACGCCAGTGAGGCGGTGCAGAGGTGGCCGGTGATGGTGCTGAACAGGTCGGTGAGCGCGCGGTCGTCGGGGGTTGACACCCGGGGGTCGTCGAAGGCGTCCAGGGTTGTCTGACTGATCGTCGGTTCGGCGCGGGAGCGGTTGATCCGGGGGCCGTCGTTGTCCTTGAGGAGCAGCCGCAGGCGGGTCGCTCCGGTGGTGCGGTCGAACACCAGCGAGAGGTTCTGCTGGTGCGACTCCAGGGCGACGCCGTGGCCGAACAGTGTGACCTGCCAGTCGAGCAGCAGGGTGAGCAGGGCGTCGTACAGGGCGAACGGGTCGCCGCCGTAGAAGCGCTCCGCCACCGCGTCCAGCACCAGGCGCCCGTCCGGCGCGGTGGCCGGCAGCGCGGCCAGCGGTACGGTGACCGTCCCCGGGCCGGCCAGGGCGTCGGGAAGTCGCCGGAGCAGCACGGCGAGCAACTCGTGCCCGGCGTGTGCGTAGCACCGCTCGTCGGCGAGCAGCACGGTGCCGGCGAACCGGGCTTCCTGGGCGCGGACTTCGGCGAGCAGCCGCTGCCCGGCCGCGCCGTCCACCAGGGTGCCCGGCTTGATCGTGCGCCGGTTGCGCAGGCCCAGGGTCGCGGTGGCGAGCGGAAGTTTGAGGTGCCGGCACGGGTCCGCCGCGACCGCGACGGTGCGCATCGAGAGGGTCGGGACCACCTCCAGGTACGGGCGCGCGGCGAGCACCGCGCGGTCCGTCAGGCCGGTGGCGCGCAGCGCGCCGGCGAGTGGCTCGCCGACGGAGAGCGGGTGGACGGGCAGCGTGAGGTGACCGGTCGTCAACTCCGGATGGCCGAGCGCGGCCGGCGTCGGCCACCAGGCGGGCAGCGGGGCCTCACCGCGGACGGTCAGCGCGTCGGCGGGCACGATCAACCAGCGCAGCAGGAAGGCCGGGTGGCACTCGGGTGCGTACCGGTGCAGGTCCGCCGGTTCGAGGCCGGCCCGGCCGCGCGCGGTCGGGTAGACCGGGTGGTCCAGGTAGGCCGCCAGGGTGTCGAAGGCCAGGCTCGCCCGCGGGCCGGTCCAGCCGGCGGGGTCAGCGCCGAAGGCCTGGGCCAGCGCGGCCAGCACGCTCGGCTGCTCGGCCTCGTGCAGGCGCATGGTGGCCAGGGTCTGGCGGCACTCCTCGGCGAAGGCCGTGAAACCGTCGCGGTCCGCCGCCGCGGCGTGCTCGCGCAGCACGGCGAGGATCGCGGCGAGGTCGCCGGCAGGCCGCCCGTCCACCTCCAGCAGGGGTTCGCGCGCGGCGAGTTCGCACTGGAAGCCGTCCGGCCGGACCGGCAGCGCGAGCCGGTCGCGGACCAACCAGTCGCCGTCCGGGCGCCGTTCGCACCGAGACCGGGTCCGCAGCCCGAGCACGTCCTCGCGCAGCAGCGCGCTGAGCACCCGCAAGGTCAGCTGATCGGCGGCGCTCACGCGGTGACCTCCCAGCGGTTGGCGGCGATGAAGCCGGCGACCGCCCGGTCCACGGCCCGCTGGTCGGGGCCGATCGCCCAGACCACCCCCAGGTAGTCGCGGTTGGTCCGGTAGTGCTCGTGCCGCTCGCCGACGGCGCGCAGCGGGCGGTAGCTGAGCCGGACGCCGTCCGCCTCGGCGTCGTACGGCCCCGGCGCGGCGGTCAGGGTCCCGGCCCGGTCGGCGCAGACCGCCTCGTTGCGCGCCCGCAGGTCCGCGCGGGCGCCGAGGTCGGCGGGCAGCGGTTCGCCGAGGTGGGCCCGCAGTACGTGTTCGAAGTACGGGATCCGCAGGATCTGGGCGAGCATCAGGTCGCACTGGTCGCCGATCGCCCGGTAGTTGACCTCGATGATCCGGGCCCGGCCGTCCGGCTGGACCACGAACTCGGTGTGGCAGGCGCCCAGGCCCACCCCCAGCGCGTCGAGTTGCGCGAGGACCTGGTCCAGCACCGGGCGCGGGTGGGCGGGGACGAACTCCAGCACCTCCTCGATGAAGTGCGGCGGCGGGGAGAGCCGGGTCCGGAACCCGCCGAGCACCGCGCGCCGCCGCCCGTCACCCAGGGTCTCCAGGGTGTGCAGCTCGCCGGTCAGGAACTCCTCGACCAGCAGGGTGGCGTCGGGCCGACGGCGCCGGATCTCCCCGCAGCGGGCGGCGAGTTCGGCGGCGTCGGCGACCAGCACCACGTCCTCGCTGGCCACGCCCTCGCGCGGCTTGAGCACGCAGGGGAAGGGCGGCAGCTCCAGGTCCGCCGGCTGCTGACCCGGCGTCAACTCGACGCCGTGGACCAGGTCGAGGCCGGCGCCGGCCAGGTGGCGGCGCAGCTCGGCCTTGTTCTTGGCACGCAGGGTGGCCCGCCAGTCCTTGGCCGGCAGACCGAAGTAGGCGGCGGCGAGGGCGGCCTGGGTCTGCAGGTGGTCGCTGTTGCTGAACACGGCGACGGGCGGCTGCCGTCCGGAGATCAGGCCGATGACCTCGCGGAAGTCGGCCACCTCGCAGGCCAGCACCAGAAGATCCGCCGGCAGGTCGGTGCGGTGCCGGTAGGCCCGCTGGTGGGCCTCGGCCTGGTCGGTCAGCACGGTGACGGGCAGGCCGAGCCGGGCGGCGGCCGGCAGGAAGCCCTGGGTGACCGAGTCGGTGGGGTTGTGGGCGAGCAGGTAGAGCCGCAAGACGGAAGCCTCTGTTTCGTGGTGATGGGGTGTACCGGTCCGATGAGCGGGCCCAGGCCCTACTTGACCGGCGTGACCCCGGTGGCCTTGGCGATGTCGTTCAGCATCTGATCGGCCGCCTGCACCCCGATGCCCGACATCCAGGTCTCGTCCGGCACGGTGAAGACCTTGTTCGCCTTCACCGCCTTGAGGTTCTGCCAGAGCGGGGTGGACTGCACCTGGCTCTGCTGGGTCTTGTTCGGGTCGTCGGCGGTGGTCACGAAGACCAGGTCGGCGTCGGCCTTGTCGAGCTGCTCGGGGCTGACATCCATCATCGAGGCGTCGACGTCCTGCGAGGCGGGGCGGTTCAGGCCGACGTCCTTCAGCACCGTGCCGCTGAACGAGGCCTTCTGGTAGAGCCGGGTCGGGCCGGCGATGAAGCGGACCACCGAGGCCGTCGGCATGGTGCCGCCGTTCGTCTCCTTGATCTCGGCGCCCAACTTCGCCGCCCGCGCCTGGTAGTCGGCCAGCGCCTGCTGCGCCTGGGCCTCCTTGCCGAGCGCCTTGGCGTAGAGCGCGATGTTCTCCTTCCAGGTCACGCCGGTGGTCTCGGCGAAGACGGTGGGGGCGATCGCGCTGAGCTTGTCGTAGATCTTCTCGTGGCGGACCTTGGAGGAGAGGATCAGGTCCGGCTTGAGCGAGGCGATCAACTCCAGGTTGGGCTCGGCCATCGGGCCGACGTCCTTGGCACCCTGGATCTCGCCCTTGAGGTAGGTCGGGAACCCGCCCTCGGTCTTCAGGTGCGGGGAGACCGCGCCCACGGGGGTGATGCCGAGCAGCGTGACGTCGTCCAACTCCCCGCTGTCCAGCACCACCACGCGCTTGGGCGCGCTCTTGATCTCGGTGCTGCCCATCGCGTGCTTGACGGTGATCGGGAAGCTCGCGCTCGCGTCGCCGGCGCCGCTCGCGGCGGGTGCGGCGGCCGACTTGTCACCGTCGGCGGTCGCGCTGCCGCCGCAGCCGGCCAGCAGGGTGGTGCCGAGTGCGACGGCGAGGACGGCGACGGGGAGGCGGTGGCGGGTTCGCATGAGCAGAACTTCTTTCTCAGGAGGGAGTATGACGATCAATCAGGAGTGGACCCGGGCACGCGGGATGACCAGCGGCGTCCCGGTCTCGGGGTCGGTGATCACCCGGCAGGGCACTTCGAAGACCCGCTCGACCAGAGCCGCGTCCAGCACCTCGGCCGGTGGGCCCGCGGCCGCCAGCCGGCCCGCGTGCAGCACCACCAGATGGTCGGCGTAGCGGGCGGCCTGGCCCAGGTCGTGCAGCACCATGACCACGGTGCGGCCGAGTTCGCGGTGCAGCCGGGCGACCAGGTCGAGCACGTCGAGCTGGTGGCGCAGGTCCAGGAAGGTGGTCGGCTCGTCGAGCAGCAGCAGCTCGGTGTCCTGCGCCAGGGTGAGGGCGATCCAGGCGCGTTGGCGCTGCCCGCCGGAGAGCTGGTCGACCGGCTGGTCGCGCAGCTCGGCGGTGCCGGTGCGGTCCAGCGCCGCCTCCACCGCGGCCTGGTCGGCGGCCGACCAGGGGCTGAGCAGCCGCTGGTGCGGATAGCGGCCGAGCCGGACCAGCGCCTCGACGGTGATCGCCTCCGGGGTGACCGGCTGCTGCGGCAGCAGGCCGAGCCGCCTGGCCAGTGCCCGGGCGGGCATCCGGTTCAGGTCGGCGCCGTCCAGGGTGACGGTGCCGGCCGCCGGGTCGAGCAGCCGGGCCAGGCCGCGCAGCAGGGTGGACTTGCCGCAGGCGTTCGGGCCGACCACCGCGGTCACCGCGCCGCCGGGCAGCGCCAGGTCCAGGCCGTCGACGATCAGCCGGTCGCCGTAGCGCAGCCGCAGGCCGTGTGCGGCCAGCTGGTTGGCGTGTTCCGTCGCCTTCGGGGCGAGCAGGTTCATCGGGTGCTCCGGTTCATCACGCGGTCCTGACGGATCATCAGAACCATTAGCCAGGGGGCGCCGAGGGTCGCGGTCATCACGCCGACCGGCAGGCCCGGCACGGGCAGTAGGTGCAGCACGGTCAGGTCGGCGGCCAGTAGCAGGACGGCGCCGAGCAGCGCGCAGAGCGCCAGCGTCGCGGGGGTGGGCGGCCCGGCCAGGAACCGCACCAGGTGCGGCACGGCCAGCGCCACGAACCCGACCGGCCCGGTCAGCGCGGCCGCCAGCGAGGCCAGCGTGATGGCGAGCAGCAGCAGGCGCAGCCGGTCCCGGTCGGGGCGCAGGCCGAGCCCGCCCGCCGAGTCGTCGCCCAGGTCCAGCACCGCCACCCGGCGGTCCGCCAGCAGGACGGCGGTCAGCGCGCCGGCGATCGCGCCGCCGCCGACCCAGACCTCGGTCCAGGTTCGCCCGTAGAGCGAGCCGGTGGTCCACTGCAGCGCGGTGGCGGCGAGTTCGGCCGGGAAGCGGACGATCATCAGGTTCACCGCCGCCGCCAGCCCGGCCTGCACGGCTAGCCCGACGAGCACCAGCCGTCCGACCGCTGCCCGGGAGCGCCAGGCGAACGCCCCGAGCAGTCCGGCCGAGACCAGTCCGCCGCCCAACGCGGCCAGCGGCACCAGCAGTTGGGAGGCGCCGAGGGAGAGCAGCAGCACCGCGCCGAAGGACGCGCCGCCGGTCACCCCGACCACGTCGGGCGAGGCCAGCGGGTTGCGGAACAGCCGCTGCAACAGCGCGCCCGAGACGGCGAGACCGGCGCCGGCCACCAGCGCGGCGAGCACCCGAGGTGCGCGGAACTGCTGGACCACCAGCACGTCGCCCCCGTCGCCGAGCCCGATCAGCGCGCGCAGCGCGGTGAGCGGCGGGATCGACACCTCACCCGTGCTCAGAGCGACAGCGGTGAGCACGAGCAGGGCGGCGAGCGCGAGCAGGCAGAGCAGCAGGGTGTGGCGCCGTCGGGCGAGCCTGGCGGGTGAGACGTTCATCGGGTGGTCCTCCGGGCGAGCACGGCGAGCAGTGGCGCGCCGAGGAACGCGGTGACGATGCCGACCTCCAGCTCGGCGGGCCGGATCACCAGCCGGCCCAGCACGTCGGCGGCCAGCAGCAGGATCGGGCCGCCGATCAGGCAGCCGGGCAGCAGCACCCGGTGGTCGTTGCCGAGCAGTTGCCGGCACAGGTGCGGCGCGGCCAGGCCGACGAAGGCGATCGGCCCGGCCACCGCCACCGCACCGGCGGCCAGCAGCACCACGGCCAGCCCGGCGGTCGCCCGGATCCGCGCCACCGGCACGCCCAGCGCCTGCGCGGCTTCGTCGCCGAGCGCCAGCGCGTTGAGCGCGGGTGTGACGGCGATCGCCAGGACCAGGCCGAGTAGCAGCAACGGCAGGACCGGGGTGAGGACTTCGAGCCCCCGCCCGTCCAGCGAGCCGACCAGCCAGAACCGCGCCTCGTCCAGCGTGCGGCGGCTGGCGAGCATCAACGCGGAGGTCCAGGAGGTGAGCACGGTGGCCAGCACCGTGCCGCCCAGCGCCAGCCTGGTCGGGTCGAGATCGCCGCTCCGCCGGGCCATCGCGTGCGCGGCGCAGGCCGCCAGCGCCGCCCCGGCCACCGCGAACCAGACGTACTCGACGGGCCGGGTCAGCCTCAGCACGTAGATCGCGGTGACCACGGCGAAGCTCGCGCCGGCGTTGACTCCCAGGGTGGTCGGGGAGGCCAGCGGGTTGCGGGTGGCGCCCTGGGCGATCGCCCCGGCCGCGCCGAGTGCCGCACCGACCACCAGCCCGAGCACGGTGCGCGGCACCCGAAGGCCCGTCACCACCTGGACGTCCGGGTCGGCGTGCCGGCCGGCGCCGGACAGCGCGTCGAAGACGGTCGACAGCGGGACGGAGCGGGAGCCCAGGGCGAGGCTCAGCGTCAGGCAGAGCAGCAGGACGCAGAGGCCCAGGCAGAGCAGCAAGGTCTGCCGGGCCGCCAGGGGACGCTGCGCCGGGGCGGTTGAGGCCGCCGGATCGATTCTCAGCACGAGATCGATATTAGGTTAGGCAAACCTAAGTTCGTCAAGTCGCGGATGCCGGTTTCGCGAAGAATGGTCCGCTTGCATACAGCGAGCCGTATAAGGTGAGCCTTACCTTACTCACGAGGTACTGAATCTGACGGGGAGTTGCCGCGATGCCCGAGGCGCCACCGCTGCCGGACACCTATCGCCGACTGGGCGAGCACTGCCCCGCGCTGCGCGTCCGGCTGCTGGCGGACGGTGAGTTGATCGACCGTCAGCAGTGGATCGCGGCAACGGACTTCGCCGGCCGGATGCCCGAACTGATCGAGGGAGAGGTCCGGCGGATCCACGCCGAGCACGGCCGCCGGATGCCGCCCCACGTGGCGGCGGCGCGGCTGCTGCACCACTACCTCTGGTCGGCCTGCCTGCTCGTCGGCGGGCCCTGGTATCTGACCGGGGTGGTGCCGGAGCTGCTGCCGGACCGGGTGTGGCTCGACGCGCGGACCGGCGAGCTGGCGTTCCGCCCCGGCGGCGAGCACGAGGACGCGTCACCCGCCGGACTGCGGGCCGTCGTCGCCGCGCATGCGGCGCCCGTGCTGGCGGCCTTCCAGCCGGTCGCCAGGCGAGGCTCGCACGCGCTGTGGGGGATGGTGACGGACGATCTGGTCTCCGGCCTCTGGTACCTGGGCCGGATGCTCGGCCGTGAGCAGGACGCGGTGGCGCGGGCCGAACGACTGCTGCCGGGCGGCACCGCGCCGCTGCCGGGCGGCGCACACTTCCGCCGTCTGGTGGGCGCTACCGGACGCGAGCACCTGACCCGGACCCGGCTCGGCTGCTGCCTCTACTACGCGCTGCGTCCGGACGAGGCCTGCCTGACCTGCCCGCGCACCTGCGACGCGGAACGGCTGCGCCGCCTGGAGGGCTAAGGCGTGTGCAGCCGGGCGGCGCGCAGCTGGTCGGCGAGCAGCACTGGTGCCTCGGCCAAGGACGGCCCGTACCAGGTGAGGTGACGACCACTCAGCAGCGCCGCCGGAATGCCGGGGAACGCCTCCGGGCCGTCCGTCGCCCCGAATCGGTACGGCTCGTCCGGCAGTACCACCAACTCGGCTCCGCTGGACAGCAGTTCGGGTAGCGCGATGGCCGGGTACCGGTCGGCGTGGTCGGCGTGGAGCTGGCGGATGCCCAGCCGGCGCAGCAGGTCGCCGGCGAAGGTGTCCCGGCCGAGCACCATCCACGGCCGCCGCCAGATCGGAACCACCGCGCTGCGCAACCGAGTCGGGGCCGGCAGCTGCTGCCAGGCGGCCCGCGCCTCGGCCAGCCAGTCAGGCGCGGTCAGTCCGCAGGCCTCGGTCAGCAGGCGGTCGAGCGAGCTGAACGCGGCGTCGAGCGTGCGGATCTCGGTCACGTACACCGCGATCCCCGCCGCGCGCAGGGCGTCCAGATCGGGCAGCCGATTCTCCTCCTCGTTGGCGATCACCAGATCGGGGGCGAGCGCGCGGATCGCGTCGAGATCCGGGTTCTTGGTGCCCCCGATCCGGGTCACGGCCAGCCCGGCCGGGTGGCTGCACCAGTCGGTCGCGCCGACCAGCAGTCCCGGGGAGCTCACCGCGACCGCCTCGGTGAGCGAGGGAACCAGCGAGACGACCCGCCGCACCGACGACCCGAGGCGCACCGGCCGACCCTGGTCGTCGTACACCGTGCGGGGCGTCATCGCTTCGTCCCGGGAACGGTGGTGAAGACGCGGTCGCTCGTGGCGTCCGGCGGTGCCTCGGTCACGCCCGTCCCCTCCGTCCCAGCCGTCTGCTCCGGCCCGGCGATCGTACGATGCCCGATCACCGGCTCAGCACACCCATGGCCGGCACGTCGCCGCGCGGCACCCCGTACCGGCGGGTGAAATACTTGAAAACTCGGCGAGGAGGTGGTGGCGATGGCCAGACCCATCTGGACAGGCACGCTGAGCTTCGGACTGGTCGCTGTACCGGTGGGCCTGTACTCGGCCACCGAGGACCACTCCGTGCACTTCCGGCAGCTCCAGCGCGGCACCTCCGACCGGGTGCGCAACCAGCGGGTCAACGAGCGTACCGGCGAGGAGGTCGAGTACCGCGACGTGGTCAAGGGCTTCGAGCTGGCCGAGGGCGAGTACGTGGTGCTGGACCCGGTCGAGCTGGAGCAGATCTCGCCCGGCCGGTCCAAGTCGATCGAGATCAGCGGCTTCGTGGACCTGGCCGAGGTCGACCCGATCTACTTCGACAAGACCTACTACCTGGGCCCGCGCGGCAAGGAGTACGGCAAGGTCTACGGGCTGCTGCACCGGGCGCTCGCGGACACCAACCGGGCGGGGCTGGCCACCTTCGTGATGCGCGGCAAGCAGTACCTGGCGGCCGTGCGGGTGGAGGGCGAGGTGCTGGTGCTGCAGACCATGCACTACGCCGAGGAGGTGCGCGACCCGCACCGGGAGATCGACAACCTGCCGCAGGCGCCCGCCGAGCCGTCGGAGAAGGAGCTGGCGGCGGCCCGCCAGCTGATCGAGATGCTCAGCGCGCAGTGGAAGCCGGAGGAGTACCGCGACACCTACACCGAGCAGGTGCGCGAGCTGGTCGAGGCGAAGCTGGCCGGCGAGGAGGTGGTCAGTGCCGCGCCCGCACCGGAGACGACGAACGTGGTGGACCTGATGGCGGTGCTGGAACGCAGCCTGCAGCAGGCCGGCGGCGACGGCTCGGCGGACCAGGCGCGGGCGGCGAAACCCGCAGCCAAACCGTCAGCGAAACCCACAGCGAAACCCACAGCGAAGCCGTCGGCGAAATCGTCGGCGAAATCGGTGGAGCGACCGCAGGCCGAGCAGCCCGCCGAGCCCGCCGACCTGGCCGAGCTGAGCAAGGCCGAGCTGTACCGGCTGGCCACCGAGCAGGGCGTCACGGGGCGCTCGTCGATGACGCGCGACCAGCTGCTCGCGGCGCTGCAGGGCCCGCAGGCCGAGCCGGCCAAGAAGCACCGGCTGCGCGCGGTCTCCTGATCGGCCGCCGCTGCCGCGTCCCCCGAGCGCCCCTCACCCCGGCAGCGCGACCGCCTGCGCCGGATCGGTCACCCCCGCGTGCAGGTCGCCGGCGGCCCGTACCCGCTCGGCGACCGCGTCGGCGGTGAAGACCAGCTGCTCGGCCCGGCGGCAGCCCGCCACCTCGGGCCACTCCAGCGGGGTCGAGACGGTCGGCTCCGGACGGGCCCGCAGCGAGTACGCCGCCACCGTGGTCTTCGCGCTGTTGTTCTGTGACCAGTCCACGAAGACCCGCCCGGGCCGCAACTGCTTGGCCATCTGGTCCACCACCAGGTCCGGCAGGGCCTGGCGCAGCCGCCGGGCCAGCTCGCGGGCGTACGCCGACACCCGTTCGGCCGGCGTGTCGAGCAGCGGCACGGTCAGATGCAGTCCTTTGCTGCCGGTGGTCTTGGGCCAGCAGCGCAGACCGTCGGCCGTCAGCAGTTCGCGCGCGGCCAGGGCCACGACGCAGCACTCGACCACCCCGGCGCCGTCCCCGGGGTCCAGATCGATGATCAGCCGGTCATGCGTCGCGGGGTCCCCGCGCCACTGCGGGACGTGGAACTCCAGACACCCCAGGTTCGCGGCCCAGAGCAGCGTCGGCAGATCGTCCACCACGGTCTGCCGCATGGTCTCCTGACGGTGCGTCACATCGAGCGTGGTCACCCAGCCGGGCGCGCCCGGTGGCACTCGCTTGGCCCAGAACCGCTGGCCCTCGACCCCTTCGGGCAGCCGCAGGAAGCTGGCGGGCCGCCCGGCCAGGTGCGGCAGTATCGCCGGCGCGACGAGCGTGTAGTACCGCAGCAGCGCGGCCTTGGCGAAGCCGGTGCGGGGGTAGAGCACCCGGTCCAGGTGGGTAAGTCGCAGGCGGCGGCCGGCCACCTCGGTGACGGTGGCGGTGGGGTCGGGCATGCCTGAGATGGTGGCAGTCCGGGCTCGGCGAGTCGCGGGCGGCGCGCGGGTGGGGCCGGTCGATGATGGGCGGGTGACGGACCCGACGGACCCGACGGACCCGACGTTGCTGATGGACCCGATCGCGGCGCTGGAGCGGATCGCCTTCCTGCTGGAGCGCGAGCAGGCCTCCCCGTACCGGGTCCAGGCCTTCCGCAAGGCGGCCGCGACGCTGCGCGCACACCATGGCGAGTTGCCGCGCACCACGGCAGGACTGGCCGCGCTTCCCGGTCTCGGCCCGGTCACCGCGGCCGTGGTCGCCGAGGTCCGGGCCGGCCGCACGCCCGACTACCTCGCCGAGCTCGAACAGCGCGCCCGCACCCCGCTGGCCGAGCTGGACGGGCCGGGCGCCGCGCTGCGCACCGCCCTGCGCGGGGACTGCCACCTGCACTCCGACTGGTCGGACGGCGGCAGCCCGATCGAGCTGATGGCCCGCACCGCCCGCGACCTCGGCCACGACTGGGCGGTGCTCACCGACCACTCGCCGCGGCTGACCGTGGCGCGCGGCCTGAGCGCCGAACGGTTGCGCGAACAGCTGGACGTGGTGGCCGAGTTGAACCGGCGGCTGGCGCCGTTCCGGCTGCTGACCGGGATCGAGTGCGACATCCTGGACGACGGTTCGCTCGACCAGGAGGACGGGCTGCTGGCCGAGCTGGACGTGGTGGTCGCCTCCGTCCACTCCAAGCTGCGGATGGCGGCGGGCCCGATGACCCAGCGCCTGCTGGCGGCCGTCGCCAATCCGCTGGTCGATGTGCTGGGCCACTGCACCGGTCGGCTGGTCGGCGGAAAGCAGCGCCCCGAGTCCGAGTTCGACGCGGCGCGGGTGTTCGCGGCCTGCGTCGAGCACCGGACCGCGGTGGAGATCAACTGCCGCCCCGAGCGCCTGGATCCGCCCGGCCGCCTGCTGCGGCAGGCCGAACAGGCGGGCTGCCTCTTCGCGTTGGACACGGACGCCCACGCACCCGGCCAACTCACCTGGCAGGAGTACGGGTGCGCCCGCGCCGCCGCGGCCGGGGTGCCGCCGGAGCGGGTGATCACCACCTGGACGGTGGACCAGTTGCTGGCCTGGACCCGTACGGGGCAGCGACCGTAGTCGGCGCGTGCCAGTCACGGGAGGGGCCGGTAGCGGGCCCCTCCCGTGACTGGTCAGCGAACTGACTCGGGGTCAGGTGGAAACGTCAGCCGGAGATCGCGCAGCCGCCGGCCGCGTTGCTCCAGGTCGGCTGCATGGCGAACGAGCCGGTCGGCAGCGAGACCGCAGCGAGGTTCTGCCAGGCGCACAGGTCGCCGTTCTCCTCACCGTCCGAGGCGACCCAGCCGCTGGAGGGCTGCGGGTCGGTCATCGACTCGGCGTACTCGTGGCCCTCGACGATGCTGAACCCGTCGAGCTGGCTGGAGACCGAGCTGGCGCCGCAGCCCGAGCCCGCGTCGAGCACGTACGGCATGTTGGTGTAGGAGACGCTGCCGTTGTAGTCGTGCCAGGCGCAGAAGCCGGAGTTGGGGAAGCCGTCGGGTGAGGTGCCGCTCGGGCTCATCACCACGATCTGCACGTCGGGGCCGGAGGCACCGAAGTGCTGGGCGCCGACATTGGCCTCGGCGGCGATGTCGGCCTGCTGGGCCGCGGCCGGCGCGGCGCCCGAGTCGTCGACCCAGGTGCCACCGAGGACGGCGCCGTTGAAGGACGGGCCGGCACCGCTGTTGTCGGTGTACTGGGAGGTGACGGTGGACCAGGTGTCCTGCGAGGTGCCCAGGCCGCTGAACAGATTGGTCTCGTACTGCTGGACGCCGTTGCCGTCACTGTCCCACTGGTTACCCCAGAACACCAGGTAGACGGTCACCTGGTGCTGGACCGGACCGCCGTTGTAGATGAGGTTGCTGGCGGCGGGCGCGGGGTGCGCCGCCCGGGTGGCCTTGGCGCCGGCGCCACGCATCGGGACCACGCCGTGTCGCCCGTGCGTCTGAACGCTCATCACCTGGCCGTGGGTGCGCACCAGGTGCACGCTCGGGTCGGCCACGGCGGGTGCGGCGCTGCTGCTGGTAGCGCTGCCGACCAGGCCGCCGATGGCGAGCGCGGAAACCGCGGCGAGGTGCCGCAGTCGCCGGGACCGGCTGGTGGTGGGGGTACGGTGTTCGCGCGAGTCGCGCATCCCTGGCTCCTTTTGGTGCGGTGGGGGACAAAAGGGGCAGCACATCCGGTCGTCGGCCGGCCGAGATCGTCGGGTCGGGAGGGACCGGTGCAGGTGCTGGGCGTGCACCGGTGCGCGTCGCGTCGCAGTGGCGGGCGGCCGCGCACGAGCGGTGGTCCGGGCGGGTCCGGTGTACCGAAGGCCGACGCTTGGGGGGTGTCGGGAGGCTGCTTCCGGAAGGCCGTTTGACCGATGCTCATCAAAGCAAATCGGTTGACCGTCAGCAAGGCTATGAGAAGCGACAGTTGGCAGATTTGGCGAACAGTTGACCGGGGCGGGCCGGTATGCGGCCTTCCTGGGAGGGAATGCGCGCAATGCGGAGTGATGGGGACGATCGGTGTCGGTCCGTGTCGTTGACACCCCGCCGATCCGGTCCCTAGCGTGGGCGCCCCGTCTACCGGCCAGTAGGGATCAGCATGGACAGCGACTCGCCCGCCCCGGGCACCGGCACTGCCGCCGACACCGGGCGCCCCTACGACCTGGTCCTCTTCGGCGCCACCGGTTTCACCGGGCGGCTGACCGCCGAGTACCTCGCGCGCGTCGTGCCCGAAGGCTGCCGCTGGGCGCTGGCCGGCCGCAGCCTCGACAGGCTGACCGAGGTGCGGCGCTCGCTGGCCGCCGGTCGCCCCGAACTCGCCGACCTGCCGCTGCTGGTCGCCGATGCCGCCGACCGGACGGCGCTGCGCGAGGTGGCCGGTGCGGCCCGGGTGGTGATCTCCACCGTCGGCCCCTACCTGCGCTACGGCGAGCCGCTGGTGGCCGCCTGCGCCGAGGCCGGCACCGACTACGTCGACCTGACCGGCGAGCCCGAGTTCGTGGACCGGATGTACGTCCGCTACCACGAGCAGGCCAAGGCCAGCGGTGCCCGGTTGGTGCATTCCTGCGGCTTCGACTCGATTCCGCACGACCTCGGCGTGCTCTTCACCCTGGGCCGGCTGCCGGCCGGCACCAAGGACGCGCCGGTCGCGGTACGCGGCTTCGTGCGGGCCGGCGGCACCTTCTCGGGCGGTACCTTCGCCTCGGCGCTGACCGCGTTCTCCCGCCCGCGCGCCACCGCCCAGGCCGCCCGCGAGCGGCGGGCCGTGGAGGAGCGCCCGGCGGGGCGGCGGATCCGCACCTCGCCGGACCGGCCGCGCTGGTCCGACGACGCACGGGCCTGGGCCTGGCCGCTGCCCACCATCGACGCGCAGGTGGTGGGCCGCTCGGCCGCCGCGCTGCCCGTCTACGGGCCCGACTTCCGCTACGGCCACTACGCCGCCGTCAAGCGCCTGCCGGTCGCGCTCGGCGGCAGCGTGGGCATCGCGCTGCTGGTGGCGGCGGCCCAACTGCCGGCGCTGCGCCGGTGGCTGTCCGCGCTGCGCAAGCCGGGCGAGGGCCCGAGCGCGGCGGAGCGGGCGAAGTCCTGGTTCACCGTCAGGTTCGTCGCCGAGAGCGCCGGGGCGCGGATCTGGACCGAGGTCAGCGGTGGTGATCCCGGCTACACCGAGACGGCGAAGATGCTGGCCGAGTCCGCGCTCAGCCTCGCCTTCGACGACCTGCCGGCGACGGCGGGGCAGGTGACGCCGGCCGCCGCCATGGGGGAGGCGCTGATCGAGCGGGTGCGCGCGGCGGGGATCCGGTTCACGGTCCTCGCCAAGCCGCCGGCCGACGCGCCGGGCCGGGTGAGGTGACTCCGGGGCGGATCGGGCGAGACGCTCCTGGGCCGCGGTGACCGGTATCCGGTCGGCGTGCTCCGCGATCGATTGTCAGTGGTAGGTGCCACGCTGGTGGCAGCCATTCGAACAATCGCTCGGTTAGGAGCGCAGCCATAGGCACCTGGGACATCGGCCCCTTCGACAACGACACCGCCGCGGACTTCTCCGGTCGGCTCGACGCGGCCGCGCTCGCCGAGCGGCCCGGCCTGCTGCGGGCGGTGCTGGAGCTGGCGATCGCCGCCGACCGCTACCTGGAGAGCGACGAGGCCGAGGAGGCGGTGGCCGCCGCGGCCCTGGTCGCCGCTCAGCGCCGTGGCGGCGAGCCGATCGATCCGGCCTATGCGCCGAGGGCCCCGATCCAGGTGCTCGGGCCGGAGTTCGACGGGCTCGCGCTCCAGGCGCTGGACCGGGTGACCGGGCCGGGGAGCGAACTCGCCGAGCTCTGGGGGGATTCGGGCGAGGAGTCCCGCTGGCGAGAACGGCTGGCCCGGCTGCGCGCGGTGCTCGACGGGGTCGCCCGCTGACGCCGGCGGCTACCTTGCCGCCGCCTTCCAGACCCAGCTGGTGAGCGGCTCCCGGTCACCGAGCCGGCCGCGCCCGGTGGACCAGAGCAGCACCTCGGCCGGGTCCCCGGGCGGCGCGGCGGGGAAGAGCCGGGTGAGCACCTTGGCGCACAGGTCCGCCGGCGGCCGCCAGTCGATCCGCAGACCCTGGGCGATGTCATGGGTGTGCAGCAGGATCTCGGCCACGCCCATCGCGGCGAAGCCGGTCGGGTCGGTCGGCCCCCAGTGCCACGCCCGATCCGCCGGGTCCGCGGCGTCCAGCGCGCTGCTCAGCATCCCACCGCAGGCGCGCAGCACCGCCAGCAGCTCACCGGGCGCCGTCCCGGGGTGCACCCGCAGGTCGAACGGCAGATAGGAGTCGGCCGGCCGGGCCGTCAACTGCCCGGCATACGCCACCAGATCATGCGAGATGTGCGCCGCGGTCGTCGCGCAACTCCACTCCAGCGTGCCGGCCGGCACCTGCCAGTCCGCGTCCACCCGCGGTGCGAGCGCGCGGACCGACTCCGCCACGGCGAGGTCGACGTCACGGCCGGTCGGCCCGGGCTGTCCGGTGGTCTGTTCCATCGGCCGATCCTCGCAGCGGTGGTCGATCGAGGGCAACGCCATATCGGCTGCCCAGCCCCGTCGCACCGGCTGGACGGCGGACTCTGACGGTGGATCAGTTCGGCACGCAGTCCGGGGCCGCGATGGATGCGGCGGGCGCGGTGCTGCGCAGCCCGTCGAGCAGGACCCGCAGGGTGCGGTGGCGCTGGTCGTCGGTTGCCCGCAGGCCCAGGGTGTGGTCGGCGGCGGTGATCGAGGCGAGCAGGAACGCGACGTCCTGCCAGGTGAGGTCGGTGCGCAGCACGCCGGCCGACTGGGCGCGTTCCACCAGGAAGCGGAACCGCTCGCGCAGGACGGCCAGCGTGTCGTCCAAGGCCTCGCCGAAGACGCCGCCGAGCGCTTCGCAGATGCCGCAGCTCTCGGTCCGCAGCCCCACGTAGCCGGCCGCGAAGTCGCACAGCCCCTGCCAGGGGTCGGGCTCGGCGAGGGCGCGGTCGGCGAGGGCGATGATCTCGCCCAGCACCTCCTCGAGCACGGCCAGTAGCAACGCCTCGCGCGACGGGATCCGCCGGTAGAAGGTGCCGACCCCGACACCGGCTCGGGCGGCGATCTCATGGGCGGAGGCCGTCACGCCGAGTTCGGCGATGGCCGTCCGGGCGGCCGCCACCAGTCGCTCCACGTTGCGCCGTGCGTCGGCCCGGGGTTGACGGCCCGTCGGGTCGGCGGTCAGGCGGTCGACGGCGTGGGTCGGGCTGCTCATGGCCCGATCCTAGCAATAACTGGACCAACCCTGTCCGGTTGGCTAGAGTCCAGCCAGGCAACTGAAGCGGACAAGTCTTGTCCGTTTTACGGGAGGAGTCTGCACATGACGGCGCGACAGAAGATCCGGGTCGGCATCATCGGCGTGAACCCGCGACAGGGTTGGGCGATGCGCGCGCACATCCCCGCGCTGCGTGCGCTGCCCGACTACGAGATCACCGCGGTGGGCACCAGCCGGATCGAGAGCGCCCGCGTGGCCGCGGACCACTTCGGCGTCCCGCACGCCTTCGCCGATCCGCGCGAGCTCGCCGAGCACCCCGAGGTCGACCTGGTGGTCGTCACCGTCAAGGTGCCCGCGCACCTGGAGCTGGTGGAGGCGGCCCTGGCGGCCGGCAAGCACGTTCTCTGCGAGTGGCCGCTGACCCGCACCACGGCGCAGGCCGAACGCCTCACCGCCGCGGCCGCCGTCGCAGGTGTCCACCACGCGGTCGGCCTGCAGGCCCGCTACGCGCCCGCGCTCGGCTACGCGCGGGAGCTGATCGCCGACGGCTACCTCGGTGAGATCGGCTCGGCCACCCTCTACGAGGCGCGCGCCAAGGGGGCCGGCGAGACGATGCCCGCGTGGATGGCCTACACCCTGGACCGGGCGAACGGCGCTGGGACGCTCGAGGTGGCGGGCGGCCACACGCTGGACGCGGTCCAGCACCTGCTCGGCGGCATCGAGCGGCTCTCCGCGACGCTCGCCGTGCGGCGCGGCTCCTACCGGATCGCCGAGACCGGAGAGCCGGTCGAGGTCAACAGCCCCGACCAGCTGCTGCTGAACGCGACGCTGGCCGGCGGCGCGGTGCTCTCCGCGCACATCCACGATGGGAAGGGCGTCGAGCCGCGGACGCGACTGGAGATCTCCGGCAGCAAGGGCGACCTCGCGCTGGTCTCCGCCGGGCCGGGTGCCCCGATGGGCATCCAGGTCGGCGAGCTGCGCCTGCTCGGGGCTCGCGGCGTGGGTGGCTCGTTGGCCGAACTGCCGATCCCGGCGAAGTACTTCACGGTGGATCCGGCATCGGTGGGCGACCAGGGCCACCATGTCGCCCAGCAGTACGCCCAGTTCGCCGCCGACCTGCGCAGCGGCGAGCGCACGGTGCCGGACTTCGCGGCGGGCCTGCGCTTGCACCGCCTGCTCGACGCGGTGCGGCGCTCGGACGCCACGGGGACTCGGCAGGTGGTGTAGGCCCGCGCGCCGGGCTACGGTCGGTCGCGGGCCATCGCCGCGAGTCGCGGGGGCCGTGTTGAAGGTGGCACGGACCGCGCCATGCCCTGCCCCGCCGCGGGCACTGCCGTGGACGGTCGCACGTTGACCAGAACGGGCCGCCCGATGAGGCGGGAGTGTCGAGCAGGACGGGTGGTGGGTCGATGAGCAGCGCGGACATACCGTCCGAGCCGGCCGACGGACCCGGGAGCGAGTCGGGGGCGACGGACGACTGGGACGCGGTGCGGCTGGACGAGGCGTTCGTGCGCTCGGCGCCGGTGGTCGAGCCCTCCGGCCGGGCGCGGATGCTGGCCGCGCGGTGGCAGCGGGAGCCACCGGAGCCGCAGCCGTGGCGGTCCGACCGGCCGCCGGCCGGCTGGTTCTGGAGCCGGGTGCGCAAGGGGCGCTGGCGCCGCCGTTGACCGCGGGTCACTCGTGCGGAGCGGCGCTGAGCTCGGCCTCCGCGTCGATCCGGACGTCCGCGTCGAGCTGGCCGTCCGCGTCGGCCTGGGCCGTGGCGTCGGTGAGGCCCAGGCGTAGGTGCTCTACGTGGTAGACGGCCTGGTCGAGCAGCGCGGCGACGTGGTCGTCGTGGAGCGCGTAGACGATCGAGCGGCCGTGGCGCCGCCCGACCACCAGGCCGAGGTTGCGCAGCAGGCGTAGCTGGTGCGAGCAGGCCGACTGCTCCAGCCCCACCTCGTTGGCGAGTTCGGTGGCCGCGCAGGAGCCTTCGCGCAGCCGGGCGAGGATCAGCAGCCGGGACGGGGTGGCCAGTGCCTGGAGGGTGGCCGCGACCTTGGCGGCGTTGGCCGCGTCCAGGCGGGCGCGCGGGATGGTGCTCTCGGCGGGGGTGACGGCTCCATGACCCATGGCGTCCATCATACTGATGGGTACATGAACATCTGTTCATGTAATCCTGGGCGTGGCGAGTGGGGAGACGGTGCCGACGTGAGCAAGCGGCGTGTTGATCGTGGTGACCGGGGCACCAAGGGCACCAAGGCCAGCGGGGACCGGACGGCAGCGGGCGCCGGTGCGGGAAGCAGGGGCGCGGCGCGCTGCCTGGTGAGCGTCTGCCGGGGCTGCTGCTGCGGCACGCCGAAGGTGCCCGGGATCGACCACGCCGCCCAGTTCACCGGCCTGCGCGCCAGCCTGGCCGGGGTCGCCGAGGTGCGACCGGTCGGCTGCCTGGATGCCTGCGACCGCGCGAACGTGATCGTCATACAGCCCTCACCGCAGGGTCGCCGGGCCGGTGGGCGCCCGGTCTGGCTGGGCTTCGTCAACGACGAGGACGCGGCCCGCGACATCACCGCCTGGGTGGCGGCGGGCGGGCCCGGCCTGGTCGACCCGCCCGAGATTCTCGACCTCTACTCCTTCAGTCCCTCGCGGCGGATCAGGGAGTCACTGGAGAGCTGACGGGCGGTCAGCTGCCCGCCTGACGCCGCCGGTCCGGCGCGGCGCCCTCGTCCGGCCCTGTGGAGATGCCGCGGGGCGCGGCTGCTGCGAGCGTCGTGAGGAGAAGTCGGGTACCAGCGACCAGAAGGAGTGCGCCATGGCGCAGACGCCGGGCCAGGGCGGGTGGAGCGCGCCGGTGACGGCCGGGCCGCCGGAGTTCCTGCCGATCCTGGACCTCCCCGAGCCGGGGCCGCAGCGTCGGCTGACCGTCCTCTTCCGGTGGCTCCTGCTGGTGCCGCAGGCGATCGTGCTCTGGGTGCTCTCGGTGGTCGCCTTCTTCGCCGCGGTGATCGGCTGGTTCGCCGCCCTCTTCACCGCGCACCTGCCCGAGTCGATCGCCCGCTTCCTGATCGACTACGTGGGCTACGACACCCGGGTGACGGCCAGCGCGACCCTGCTGATCGACCGCTATCCGCCCTTCAGGCTGCGCCAGCCGCCCGACTTCCCGGTTCAGGTGGAGCTGCGGCCCGGTCGACTGAACCGGGCGGCGGTCTTCTTCCGGCTCATCCTGATGATCCCGGCGGCGGTGATCAACAGCCTGCTCGGCACCGGCTGGCTGGTGCTCTGCTTCTTCTTCTGGCTCTGGGTGCTGGTCACGGGTCGGCTGCCGCGCCCGGTCTTCGAGGCGACGGCGGCCTTCGTGCGGTACCGGATGCGGTTCGACGCGTACGTGCTGATGCTGACCTCCGCCTACCCCAAGGGGTTGTTCGGCGAGGAGCGCCCCGCGCCGGGCGCCGGTGCCCTGCCCGTGTCGGCCACCCGGCCGCTGGTGCTGAGCGGTGGCGGCAAGGGGTTCGTGGTGGCGTTCCTGGTGCTCGGGCTGGCGGGCCACGTGTCCAGCGACTGGGCGAGCACCGACCACGGCACGTCGAACGACACGACCACCACCGCCCCGGCGCGGTAGGTCGGGGTCCGGTCAGCCCAGGAACCCGCGCAGCAGCGCCGCGGTCGCCGCCAGGTGCTCCTCGGTCGAGCGCCGGGCGCCCGCGACGTCGCCGGCCAGGATCGCCCGCACCATCGCCCGGTGCTGGTCCGAGGCGTGCTCGATGTTGCGGTCCAGCACGGGTATCGCGTTCAGCAGGTCGTTGAGCCGCATCCGGCTCTCGGCCACGCCGGTGGCCAGCGACGGAGAGCCGGCCAGTTCGGCGATCGCCAGGTGGAAGCGGGAGTCCAGCTGCCGGTACTCCTCGGCGTCGGCCGCCTCCAACTCGGCCAGCCGCCGCTCCAGGTAGGCGCGCTGGTCCTCGGTCAGATCGCGCCGGGCGGCCTGCTCGGCCGCGCCGGTCTCCAGCACCATCCGGAAGGTCAACGCGTCCTCCAGCTCGCTGCCCATGTGCTGGACCGCGCGCCGCAGTTCGCCCAGATCGGGGGCCGGCAGCCGGTAGGTGACGAAGGTGCCGCCGTAGCGCCCGCGCCGGGACTCCACGCAGCCCGCCTCCTGCAGCGAGCGGATCGCCTCGCGCAGCGTCTCGCGGCTGATGCCGAGCCGGGCGGCCAGCTCGCGCTCGGCCGGCAGGCGGTCGCCGTAGCCGAAGACGCCGAGCTTCACCGCCTCCAGGATCCGCTCGACGGTCTCCTCGAAGGCGTTGCCGGTCCGGACGGGGCGGAAGATCGCGCCGCCCTGCCAGTCCATGCCCGGCTCGCCCGGATCGCCCGCGCCCGCAAGTGTCACCCCGAAATCGTACCGAGGTACGAGGTACGAGCTACCTGCATGCCCCTCTTGACGTGATGTGGGCCGAGACGGAAGCATGCGCGGTACGCCAATGGTCTAGTTCCGGGCCATTGACGGCCACAGTGTTGTGGGCGCATGTTTCGGATCCCCCACCGAACCCCCAAGGGGTGCGCATGTCCTCCGAGCAGTCACCTGTCGACCAGGTTCCCCCACCTGCGTTGCACGCGGTTTCCCCCGATGTTTCCAACGATGTCTCCGCCGACGAGCAGCGACTTCGCGAGCTGGGCTACACCCAGGAGCTGGCCCGCTCGCTCTCCGGCTTCTCCAACTTCGCCGTCTCCTTCTCCATCGTCTCGATCCTCTCCGGCTGCCTGACCCTCTACGGCTTCGGCATGGTCACCGGCGGCCCGGCGCTGATCACCTGGGGCTGGCCGCTGGTCGGCGCGATGACCCTGTGCGTGGGCCTGGCGATGGCCGAGATCTGCTCCGCCTACCCGACCGCCGGCGGGCTCTACTACTGGGCGGCCAAGCTGGCCCGGGGCAACGCGCCGGCGGCCAGCTGGTTCACCGGTTGGTGCAACTTCATGGGCCAGGTCGCGGTCACCGCGAGCGTCGACTACGGCGCGGCCACCTTCACCAACGCGCTGCTCGATCTGCGGTTCGGCTTCAGTGCCACCGCGCCCCACACGATCGAGATATTCGCGGTGATCCTGGTGCTGCACGGGCTGTTGAACAGCTTCGGCGTCCAGCTGGTCGCGATCTTCAACACGGTCAGCGTCTGGTGGCACCTGCTGGGCGTGGTGATCATCGTCGGGATGCTGGCGATCCTGCCGCAGCACCACACCTCGGTCTCCTTCGTCTTCGGACACTTCGTCAACCAGACCGGCTTCCACAGCTCCTTCTACGTGGCCATGCTCGGCCTGCTGCTCGCCCAGTACACGCTGACCGGCTACGACGCCTCCGCGCACATGACGGAGGAGACCAGGGACGCCGCCCGCTCCGGGCCGCGCGGCATCGTCAACTCGATCCTGGTCTCGCTGGTGGCCGGCTGGATCCTGCTGATCGGCCTGACCTTCGCGATCCAGGACTACAACGGCGAGGTGAACAGCGGCACCGGCGAGCCGCCCGCCCAGATCTTCCTGGACGCGATCGGCCGCAACGGCGCCGAGTTCCTGCTGATCATCGTGATCGGCGCGCAGTTCTTCTGCGGAATGGCCTCGGTCACCGCCAACTCCCGGATGATCTACGCCTTCTCGCGGGACGGTGCGCTGCCCGGCTCGAAGATCTGGCACCGGATCGCCGAGCGCACCCAGACCCCGAACAACGCGATCTGGCTGGCCACCGCCGGTGCCTTCCTGCTCGGCCTGCCCGCGCTGTGGAACACCACCGCCTTCGCCGCCGTCACCTCGGTCTCGGTGATCGGCCTCTACCTGGCCTACGTGATCCCGGTCTACCTGAGACTGCGTCAGGGCGAGGGGTTCCAACGCGGCCCCTGGCACCTGGGCCGCTGGAGCCGCCCGATCGGCATCGTCGCGGTCGGCTGGACCGCGCTGATCACCGTGCTCTTCATGCTCCCCACGCTCAGCCCGATCACGGCCAAGAACTTCAACTACACCAGCGTGGCGATCGCGGTGGTGCTCGGCTTCTCGGCCGTCTGGTGGTTCGCTTCGGCGCGGCGCTGGTTCACCGGCCCGCGGATCCACGACCTGCAGGAATCGACCCCCTACGCCACGACCGACTCAACTCCCGCGGAGGAGAACGGATGAGCAGCGCACGGCTGACGCTCGATCAGCTCAGGGCCCGCGTCGCCGACGGCAGCATCGACACCGTCGTGCTGGCCATCACCGACATGCAGGGTCGGCTGCAGGGCAAGCGGCTGGACGCCGGGTACTTCCTCGACGATGTGCTGGGGCAGGCCGCCGAGGGCTGCGGCTACCTGCTGGCCGTGGACATCGAGATGAACACCGTCGACGGCTACGAGGTCTCCTCCTGGGAGAGCGGTTACGGCGACCTGGCCATGGTGCCCGATCTGGACACGCTGCGCCTGGTCCCCTGGCACCCGGGCACCGCGATGGTGCAGTGCGACCTGGCCCGGCACGACGGCACCCCGGTGACCGTCTCGCCCCGGCAGATCCTGCAGCGGCAGCTGGACCGGCTCGCCGCGTACGGCTGGCAGGCCTACGTGGGCACCGAGTTGGAGTTCATCGTGTTCCGGGACAGCTACGAGCAGGCCTGGGACAAGGACTACCGGCAGCTCACCCCGGTCAACCAGTACAACGTGGACTACTCGATCCTGGGCACCGCGCGGATCGAGCCGCTGCTGCGCCGGCTGCGCCGGGAGATGACCGGCGCCGGCCTCACGGTGGAGTCGGCCAAGGGCGAGTGCAACCTGGGCCAGCACGAGATCGCCTTCAAGTACGGCACCGCGCTGAAGACCTGCGACGACCACGTGGTCTACAAGACCGGGTCCAAGGAGATCGCCGCGCAGGAGGGCGTCAGCCTGACCTTCATGGCCAAGTACAACGAGCGCGAGGGCAACTCCTGCCACATCCACCTGAGCCTGCGCGACGCGGAGGGTGCACCGGTCATGGTGGGGGAGGGGCCGCACGGCTTCTCCAAGGTGATGGAGCACTTCCTGGCCGGCCAACTCGCCTGCCTGGCCGACTTCGCGCTGCTGCTGGCCCCGACCGTCAACTCCTACAAGCGCTACGTCCCCGGCAGCTTCGCGCCCACCGCGATCGCCTGGGGCCGCGACAACCGCACCTGCGCGCTGCGGGTGGTGGGCCACGGCCCCTCGCTGCGCTTCGAGAACCGGGTCCCCGGCGGCGACGTCAACCCCTACCTCGCGGTCGCCGCGCTGATCGCGGCCGGGCTGCACGGTGTGGAGCAACAGCTCGAGCTGGAGCCGGAGTTCACCGGCAACGCGTACGCCTCGAACGCGCCCCGGGTGCCGGCTACGCTGCGCGACGCGGTCACCGCCTTCGAGACCAGCGAGGCGGCGGCGCTCGCCTTCGGCAAGGACGTGGTGCGCCACTACACCCACGCCGGCCGGGTCGAACTGACCGCCTTCGAGGCCGCGGTGACCGACTGGGAGCGCCGCCGCGGGTTCGAGCGCCTGTGACCGGGCGGCCGCTGGTGGGGATCACCAGCTACCTGGAGCGGGCCGCCTGGGGCGTCTGGGACCAACCGGCTGCACTGATACCGCAGTTGTACGTGGACGCGGTGACCGCGGCGGGCGCCGTGCCGGTGCTGCTGCCGCCGCAGCCCGTCCACGGCGCACCGGCCGCGCTACTGGCCCGGCTGGACGGGCTGGTGGTGGCGGGCGGGCCCGATGTCGACCCGGCCCGCTACGGCGCCGAGCCGCACGGGCGCACGGGTGCACCGCACCGGCCGCGCGACGACTGGGAGTTCGCGCTGGTGCGGGCGGCCCTGGACGCCGACCTGCCGCTGCTCGGCGTCTGCCGGGGGATGCAGGTGCTCAACGTGGCGCTCGGCGGCGACCTGGTCCAGCACCTGCCGGACCGGATCGGCGAGCAGAGCCACCAGTTGGCCCCGGCCACCTTCAACCGCAGCCTCGTGCGGGTCGAGCCGGCCAGCCGGCTGGCCGGCATCCTCGGCGAGCAGGCCGGGGTGCTCTGTTACCACCACCAGGCGGTGGACCGGATCGGCACCGGACTGCGCCCCGTGGCCTGGAGCCCGGACGGCACCGTGGAGGCCCTCGAACTGCCCGGCGCCCGCTTCGCGCTGGGCGTCCAGTGGCACCCGGAGGCCGACCCGGGCGACCCAAGGCTGTTCAGATCCTTCGTCAACGCCGTTGAGGAGAAGACCTCGTGACCCAACTCGCCGACCTCTTCGAGGTGGTCAACCCGGCCACCGAGGAGGTGATCGAGACCGTCGCCATGGCCGACCTGGCCGCCACCGACGCCGCGATCGCCCGGGCCAAGGCCGCGTTCGAGAGCTGGCGCCGGGTCAGCCCGGCCGACCGGGCCCGGCTGCTGCGCGCCTTCGCGGCTGCCGTGGACGCCGACCGCGAGCACCTGGCCCAGTTGGAGGTGGCCAACGCCGGCCACACCATCGGCAACGCCCGGTGGGAGGCCGGCAACGCGCGCGACGTGATCGAGTACTACGCCGCCGCGCCCGAGCGGTTGTTCGGCCGGCAGATCCCGGTGGCCGGCGGGATCGACGTCACCTTCCAGGAACCGCTCGGCGTGGTCGGCATCATCGTGCCGTGGAACTTCCCGCTGCCGATCGCCGCCTGGGGCCTGGCCCCGGCGCTGGCGGCCGGCAACACGGTGGTGCTCAAGCCCGCCGAGCTGACCCCGCTCACCGCGCTGCGGCTGGCAGATCTCGCACTCGCCGCGGGACTTCCCGAAGGCGTGCTGCAGGTGCTGCCGGGCCACGGCCCGGTGGTCGGCCGCCGCTTCGTCACCCATCCCGACGTGCGCAAGGTGGTCTTCACCGGCTCCACCCGGGTCGGCAAGGAGATCGCGGCCGGCTGCGCCGAGCAGGTCAAGCCGGTCACCCTGGAACTCGGAGGCAAGAGCGCCAACATCGTCTTCGCCGACGCGGACCTGGCCAAGGCTGCCGCCACCGCGCCGTACGCCGTCTTCGACAATGCGGGCCAGGATTGTTGCGCGCGCTCCAGGATCCTGGTCCAGCAGAGCGTGTTGGACGAGTTCCTCGCGCTGCTGGAGCCGGCGGTGCTCGGGGTCAAGGTCGGCGACCCGCGCGAGGAGAGCACCGAGATGGGACCGCTGATCTCGGCGGCGCAGCACGCCCGGGTGACCTCCTATCTGACTGATGAGGTGTCAATTCGCCTTCAGGGCAAGGTTCCGGACGGCAAGGGCTTCTGGTTCCCGCCGACCGTGCTGGCCCCGGTCGACCAGAGGTCGCGGGTCTTCACCGAGGAGGTCTTCGGCCCGGTGGTCGCCGTCGTCCCGTTCACCGACGAGGCCGACGCGCTGCGGATCGCCAACGCGAGCGAGTACGGCCTGGCCGGCTCGATCTGGACCCGGGACCTGGGCCGCGCGCTGCGGGTGGCCCGGGGCGTGGAGGCCGGCAACCTCTCGGTCAACTCGCACTCCTCGGTGCGCTACACCACCCCGTTCGGCGGCTACAAGCAGTCGGGCCTCGGCCGCGAGTTGGGCCCCGACGCCCTCGAGGCCTTCACCGAAACCAAGAACGTCTTCATCTCCACGGAGGAGTGACTCAGATGACCAACCGTCTCGACGGCCGAGTGGCCGTGATCACCGGTGCCGGCAGCGGAATCGGCCTGGCCAGCGCCCGCCGCCTGGCGAGCGAGGGAGCCAAGGTCGTCTGCGTCGACCTGGACGAGCTGAGCGGCAAGGCCGCCGCCGATGAGGTCGACGGCCTCTTCGTGAAAGCCGATGTGACCAAGGAGGCGCAGGTCAAGGCGATGTACGAGGCGGCCGTGGCCGAGTACGGCAGCGTGGACATCGCCTTCAACAACGCCGGCATCTCGCCGCCCGAGGACGACTCGATCCTGACCACCGGCCTGGAAGCCTGGAGGAAGGTCCAGGAGGTCAACCTGACCAGCGTCTACCTCTGCTGCAAGTACGCGATCCCGCACATGCAGCGCGCGGGCAAGGGCTCGATCATCAACACCGCCTCGTTCGTCGCGGTGATGGGCGCGGCCACCTCGCAGATCTCCTACAGCGCCTCCAAGGGCGGTGTGCTGGCGATGTCGCGCGAGCTGGGCGTGCAGTTCGCCCGCGAGGGGATCCGGGTGAACGCGCTCTGCCCGGGGCCGGTGAACACCCCGCTGCTCCAGGAGCTGTTCGCCAAGGACCCCGAGCGCGCGGCCCGCCGCCTGGTGCACATCCCGCTGGGCCGGTTCGCCGAGCCGAGCGAGATCGCCGCCGCCGTGGCCTTCCTGGCCAGCGACGACTCCTCGTTCATGACCGCGAACACCTTCCTGGTGGACGGCGGCATCTCGGGCGCGTATGTGACTCCCCAGTAGTAAGGACGCCCGCAGCGCCGCGCCGCACCCGCCCCCGGGTGCCGCGCGGCGCTGCGGCATGCTTGCGGGGTGCAGGGCACACGGCGTTAACTAGCAACGGTAGTTAAACGGCCCGGCCACGAGGAGAGGACCACCCGTGCAGCAGCATGCGGACCAGTACATCGATGGCGGATGGCGGCCGAGCCTCGGCGGCGAGCCGCTGGCGGTGGTCAACCCCGCCACCGAGCAGGTCATCGCCACGGTCCCGGCCGGCACCCCCGCCGACGTCGAGGCCGCCGTGGCCGCCGCTCGCTCCGCCGCCCGTGCCTGGGGAGCCACCACCCGCGAGGAGCGGCTGGCCCCGCTCACCCGGCTGCGCGACGGCCTGGCCGCCCGCCAGCAGGAGATCGCCGAGACGGTCAGCGCCGAGCAGGGCAGCCCGATCGGCTTCGCCGCCGCGGTGCAGGCCGGATTGCCGCTCGCGGTCGCCTCCTCCTACCTGGAGCTGCTGGCCGGCTACGAGTTCCAGGAGCAGGTGGGCAACTCCACCGTCTTCGCCGAGCCGGCCGGCGTGGTCGCCGCCATCACCCCGTGGAACTACCCGCTGCACCAGATCGTCGCCAAGGTGGTCCCGGCGCTCGCCGCCGGCTGCACCGTGGTGCTCAAGCCCGCCGAGGACACCCCGCTGGTGGCCCGGCTGTTCGCCGAGATCGTGGCCGCGGCCGGCTTCCCGGCCGGAGTCTTCAACCTGGTCACCGGCCTGGGCACGGTGGTCGGCGCGGCCCTGGTCGCGCACCCCGAGGTGGACCTGGTCTCGTTCACCGGTTCCACGGCCGTGGGCCGGGCGATCGGCGAGGTGGCCGGGCGCGGCGTCAAGAAGGTGGCCCTGGAGCTGGGCGGCAAGTCCGCCAACGTGGTGCTGCCGGGCGCCGATCTGGCCAAGGCGGTCAACGTGAACGCCGCCAACGTCTTCGCCAACTCCGGCCAGACCTGCACCGCCTGGACCAGGCTGCTGGTCCACCAGGACCAGTACGAGGAGGCCGTCGCGCTGGCCGCGAAGGCCGCCGCCAAGTACGCGCCCGGCGACCCGTCCGCGCCGCAGACCCGGATGGGCCCGGTGGTCAGCGCCAAGCAGCGCGAGCGGGTGCGCGGTTACATCGAGAGCGGACTGGCGCAGGGCGCCCGGCTGGTGGTCGGCGGCGCCGAGGCGCCGGCCGAACTGCCCACCGGCTACTACGTCCAGCCCACCGTGCTCGCCGACGTCACGCCCGACATGACGGTCGCGCAGGAGGAGATCTTCGGCCCGGTGCTGTCGATCCTCGCCTACCGGGACGAGGAGCACGCCCTGGAGATCGCCAACGGGACCGAGTACGGCCTGGCGGGCGGCGTCTGGGCGGGGGACCAGGAGAGCGCGGTCGCCTTCGCCCGCCGGATGGACGCCGGCCAGGTGCACATCAACGGCGGGCAGTTCAACCCGCTGGCGCCGTTCGGCGGCTACAAGTCCTCCGGAGTCGGGCGCGAGTTGGGCCGGCACGGGCTGGAGGAGTTCCTGCAGACCAAGTCGCTGCAGCTCTGAGACCCCGCCGACTACCGAGAGGCTGCTTTGACTACTGAAAGGAAGGCCATGGTTCGCGCCGCCCTGCTCACCGCCGTCGACGCTCCGCTGGAGCTGACCGAGATCGAGTTGCCCGAGCCCGGGCCCGGCCAGGTCCGGGTCAAGCTGGCGGCCGCCGGCGTCTGCCACTCCGACCTGTCGCTCGCCACCGGCGTGCTGCGGGCCCCCACCCCCGTGATCCTCGGCCACGAGGGCGCGGGCACGGTGGCCGCCGTCGGCGAGGGTGTCAGCACCGTCCGGGTCGGCGACCCGGTGGTGCTCAACTGGGCTCCCGCCTGCGGCGCCTGCCACCTCTGCGGGCTCGGCGAGCCGTGGCTGTGCGAGCGCGCGGGCGCGGCCTACGGCGAGACCTACGCGGCGCTCGCGGACGGCACCGGCGTCTACCCCGGGCTCGGCGTCGCGGCCTTCGCCGAGGAGACGCTGGTCAACGAGCGCGCCCTGCTGCCGCTGCCGGACGGCGTGCCGCTCACCTCGGCCGCGCTGCTCGGCTGCGCCGTGCTCACCGGCTACGGGGCGGTGCACAACGCGGCCCGGGTCCGGGCCGGCGAGTCGGTGGTGGTCATCGGGCTGGGCGGGGTGGGCCTGGCGGTGCTGCAGGCGGCCCGGATCGCCGGCGCGGGACCGATCATCGCGGTGGACGTCAGCCCGCAGAAGGAGGAGCTGGCCCGGCGCCACGGCGCCACCGAGTTCCTCCTGGCGGACGATCAGCTCTCGCGCACCGTACGGAAGTTGACGGATGGTCATGGTGCGGACCAGGCCTTCGAATGCGTCGGCCGGGGCAGCACCATCCGGGCCGCCTGGTCCACCACCCGGCGCGGCGGGCGGACCACGGTGGTCGGCATCGGCGGCAAGGACGACCTGGTCTCCTTCTCCTCCCTGGAGCTGTTCCACTTCGCCCGGACGCTGAGCGCCTGCGTGTACGGCAACAGCGACCCGGCGAGGGACGTCCCGCTGCTCGCCGAACACGTGCGCGCCGGGCGGCTCGACCTGGAGGCGCTGATCACCGACCGGATCACGCTGGACGAGATCCCCGCCGCGTTCGAGCGGATGCGGGCAGGTCAGGGCGGTCGCTCCCTGGTGGTGTTCTGAGCTACCCGGCGGTACGACCGTCCATCTTGGACCATTGCGAAGGCTCTGGCACACTGTCGCTGTCGGCTGACGAACCGTCATAGCGATCAGGACTGGGGAACTGGGCATGTGGGGTCGGGGGACCGAGCTCGGTGGGCGTTACACGCTCACCGAGCGGCTCGGCGGCGGGGCGATGGGGGAGGTCTGGCGGGGCGAGGACGGGGTGCTCGGTCGTCAGGTCGCGGTGAAGATCCTGCTGCCCGCGTTGCTGGACGATGCGACGTTCATGGAGCGGTTCAGGCGTGAGGCCAGGCTGCTGGCCTCGATCAACCACCCGGGCATCGTCGAGGTGCACGACTACGGCGAGAGCGGCGAGGACGCGCAGGACCGGGTCGCGTACATCGTCATGGAGCTGATCACCGGCCGACCGCTGGACGTCGTCCTCGAGGAGAGCGGCCCGCTGCCGGTCGACCGGGCGCTGGGCATCGTCGCCCAGGCGCTCGACGCGCTGCACGCCGCCCATCAACGGGGCATCGTGCACCGCGACATCAAGCCGTCCAACCTGATGCTGCGGGAGGACGGCCGGGTCGCGGTGACCGACTTCGGCATCGCCAGCGCCGTCGCCGGGACGAAGATCACCTCCTCCGACGCGATCCTCGGCACCGCGCTCTACGTCGCCCCCGAGCGCGCCGAGGGGGCCGCGTCCAACCCGGCCTCCGACCTCTACTCGATCGGCGTGCTCTGCTACGAGATGCTCATCGGGAAGCCGCCGTTCACCGGGGAGACGGCGCTGGAGATCGTGCTCAAGCACGTCCGGGAGCCCGCGCCCGCGCTGCCCGACAGCTTCGGTCGGCCGGTGCGCGACCTGGTGGCCACCGCGCTCGCCAAGCTGCCCGGGGAGCGGTTCGCCAACGCCGCGGAGATGGCGGCGGTGGTGCGGGGCGCGGCGCAGGGGGCGCCGGTCGCGGAGGCGATCGCCTCCCGGACGACACCGCTGGTCGCCGCCCGGCCCGCGGCGGCGGTCGCCCCGGTCGCGGTTGCCCCGGCTGCGGTGGCGGCGGTTGCCCCGGCCGCGGTGGAGCCGGCGGCCGCCGAGAAGGAGACGCAGCCTGTCGTGTCGTCGCGGCAGCCGTGGATCCGGCGTCGCTTCGTGCTGCCCGTGCTGATCCCGTGCGGCGTCACCGTGGTCGTCGGTTCGGCCCTGCTGATCGACCAGACCCCGTTCAGCTCCAACGCGGCCACCGCGCCCTCGCGCCCGCCCGCCGCGGCCGCTGCCGGCTCACCGGCCGCCGCCGTGGGGCCGGGGGCACCCGCCGCCTCGGCGTCAGGTGCGGCGCCCTCGGGCTCCGCGTCGCTGAGTGCGTCCGCTTCGGCGTCCTCCGGCAACTCGTCGGCCCCGCCCGCCGGTTCACCTGCCGGCTCTCCGGGAGCGGCGGTGCCACCCCCGCCGGGCGGCGGCGGTACGCCCCGCAGTGGCGGCGGCAACTCCGGTGGCAGCGGCTCGGGCGCCGGCTCCAACGGTGGCTCGACCAGCGGCTCAGGCTCGGCCCCGGGTGGCGGCAACTCCGGCTCCACGAACGGCGGTTCGACGCAGCCCCCGCCGCCCACCCAGCCCGCCCCCAACCCGCCGCCCAGCTCCGTCCCGCCCAGCTCTGCCCCGCCCGCCGGCTGCGGCGCGTCGAGCGCCATCGTCAACGTCGGCGACGGTCTCAAGGTCGGCCTCGCCGACGGCAACCCCTCGGGCACCGGCACGGTGGTCATGGGCGGGAGCACCCAGTACGGCTGGGTGCGCAGTGCCGACCAGACCTGGTCCGTCTTCCACGCCTGCAACATGAACGACAGCATTCTGGGCGTGGCGTACTACCCCGGAACCAGCGCTCAACTCATCGCCCAGTCCGGCGGCGGGATGGCGGACTGGACGATCGTCGGCGCGCCGACCGGTGTCAACATCAAGGACTACCTGGGGCAGAACTGCCTGACCGACAACGGCGCCGGCCACCAGCTCACGCTGAACGCCTGCACCCCGGGCGACGCCTCCCAGGAGTGGCGGATCCCCTGACGTTCAGGGCCCGGGCACGACCGCCCGGGCCCCGCCGGCGTCAGCCCGCCAGCGCCGCCCGGCCCGCCAGGACGACCTTGGTCTGCTCGGCCACCCGGCGACCCAGGTGCTCGGCGGTGGCGATGTCCGACTTGTGCACGCCCTCGACGCCCTGGTCGTTGTTGGACTGGGCACCGGCCCCGAGGAAGAAGCCGAGGCGGTTGAGGTCGTTCTCCGAACCGGTGCTGACGTTCCAGCCCGGCATCAGGCCCAGGTTGATCCAGGTCATGCCGTGCTGGGCCGCGAAGATGCTCAGGTACTGCAGGGTGGCGAGCTTGTCGCCGCTCTTGGAGCCGGAGTTGGTGAAGCCGGCCGCCAGCTTGTCCTGCCACGCGGAGGCGAACCAGCGCTTGGTGCTGGCCTCGGCGAAGGTGTGGAAGGCGGCGGAGGCACTGCCCAGGTAGGTGGGCGAGCCGAAGACGATCGCGTCCGAGGCGTCCAGCAGCTCCCACTGGGCTTCGGTGATCTCGTCGACCTTGATCAGGTGGACGGTGGCGCCGGACTCCAGCGCGCCGGTCCGGACGGCCTCGGCGATGACGGCGGTGTGGCCGAAACCGGAGTGGACGGCGATGGAGATGACGGGGCTGGTCACAGTGGTGCTCCCGAGTGGTTGCGGTGCGATTCGGTAAGTGCTGGTGAAAGGTAAGCACTGTCATTTGGAAAGCGCAACCCAGTCCGCAGCGCTGTACTCGCGTACACTGCCGCTATGACGACCGAAAGCGCTGCCGGGAGCCCGGGTGGGCACCACGCGGACGACCTGCCCTACAGCGTGTTCGGGCGCGCCTGCCCGTCGCGGCACGTGCTGAAGGACATCACCCACGCCTGGGGCAGCCTGACCCTCGCGGCGCTGCTGGACGGCACGATCCGCTTCAACGAGCTGCGCCGCCGGGTCGACGGGGTGAGCGAGAAGATGCTGTCCCAGACCCTCCAGGCGCTGGAGCGCGACGGGTTGGTGCACCGCAAGGCCCAGCTGACCAATCCGCCGCGGGTCGACTACTGCCTCACCGCGACCGGGCGCGAGGTCGCCGAGCAGCTGCAGGTGCTGATCGCGCTGGTCGAGGAGCGGATGCCCCAGGTGCTGGAGGCGCAGCAGCGGTACGACGAGACCCGTGGCTGAGCGGCCCTCGGATGATGTTTTGAAACTAGTTGCATAGAGCCGGTCCTCACCCCTACCGTTGAGTAACAACACTCGCGCGAGGAGAGTCCCGGATGACCGCCTACCCCCACCTGCTGCGCCCGCTCGACCTGGGCTTCACCACGCTGCCCAACCGGGTGCTGATGGGCTCGATGCACGTGGGCCTGGAGGAGGCGCCGAACGGCTTCGAGCGGATGGCCGAGTTCTACGCCACCCGGGCCCGTGGCGGGGTCGGCCTGATCGTCACCGGCGGCATCGCGCCGAACGAGGCCGGGCGGCCCTGGAGCGGCGGCGCCAAGCTCACCACCCCCGAGGAGGCGGCCGAGCACCGCGTCATCACCGAGGCCGTGCACGCCGCCGGTGGCAAGATCGCCATGCAGATCCTGCACTTCGGCCGCTACGCCTACCACGAGGACCTGGTGGCCCCGAGCGCGATCCAGGCGCCGATCAGCCCGTTCGTGCCGCACGCCCTCACCGAGGAGCAGATCGAGCAGACCATCGAGGACTTCGCCCGCGCCGCCGAACTCGCCCAGCGGGCCGGCTACGACGGCGTCGAGATCATGGGCTCCGAGGGCTACCTGATCAACGAGTTCATCGCCGCGCCCACCAACCAGCGTGACGACGCCTGGGGTGGCGACTACCGGAACCGGATGCGGTTCCCGGTGGAGATCGTCCGCCGGGTGCGCGAGCGGGTCGGCGCGGAGTTCATCCTGATCTACCGCCTCTCGATGCTCGACCTGATCCCCGGCGGCTCCACCCTGGCCGAGGTGATCGAGCTGGCCCAGGCCGTCGAGGCGGCCGGCGCCACCATCATCAACACCGGCATCGGCTGGCACGAGGCGCGCATCCCCACCATCGCCACCTCGGTGCCGCGCGGTGCCTTCGCCCGGTTCACCAAGAAGGTGATGGGCTCGGTCTCGATCCCGCTGGTCACCACCAACCGGATCAACACCCCGGAGCTGGCCGAGGAGTTGCTCGCCGACGGCTACGCGGACCTGATCTCGATGGCCCGCCCGCTGCTCGCCGACCCCGACTTCGTCGCCAAGGCGGCGGCCGGCACCCCCGAGGCCGTCAACACCTGCATCGGCTGCAACCAGGCCTGCCTCGACCACACCTTCAGCATGAAGATCACCTCCTGCCTGGTGAACCCGCGGGCTTGCCACGAGACCGAGCTGGTGCTGGCCCCGACCCGGCTGCGCAAGCGCCTGGGCGTGGTCGGCGCCGGCCCCGCCGGGCTCGCCTTCGCGGTCACCGCGGCCGAGCGCGGCCACGCCGTCACGCTCTTCGACGCGGCCGAGGAGGTCGGCGGGCAGCTGAACATCGCCCGCCGGATCCCGGGCAAGGAGGAGTTCAACGAGACCCTGCGGTACTACCGCCACCAGCTGACGGAGCGTCAGGTCGAGCTGCGGCTGGGCACCTTGGTCACTGCCGAGAGCCTGGCCGCGGAGGGCTTCGACGAGGTGGTGCTGGCCACCGGCGTCACCCCGCGCACGCCCGAGATCGAGGGCAGCGACCACCCGAGCGTGCTCGACTACCTGGACGTGCTGCGTGACCAGGCGCCGGTGGGCGAGCGGGTGGCGATCGTCGGCGCCGGCGGGATCGGCTTCGATGTCGCCGAGTACCTCACCGACCCGGGCACCTCGGCCAGCCAGGACCCGGCCGCCTTCTTCGCGCAGTGGGGTGTGGACACCGAGCACGCCGGCGCCGGTGGCCTGCGCAAGCCGGAGCGCCCCGAGACCAAGCGTGCGGTGCACCTGCTGCAGCGCAAGACCAGCAAGGTCGGTGCTGGGCTGGGCAAGACCACCGGCTGGATCCACCGCACCGAGCTGAAGCACCGTGGTGTGGCCATGGTCGCCGGCGTGGACTACCAGCGGATCGACGACGCCGGCCTGCACCTGACGGTGGACGGCGAGCCGCAGCTGCTCCCGGTGGACACGGTGGTGCTCTGCGCGGGCCAGGAGCCGCGCCGTGACCTGGTCGAGGGCCTGCGCGAGCGGGGCATCGAGCCGCACCTGATCGGCGGCGCGGACGTGGCGGCCGAGCTGGACGCCAAGCGCGCCATCGACCAGGGCACCCGCCTGGCGGCCGCGCTCTGATCACCCGCAACGGGCGGGACCGGCGCCCTAGGGCCTGTACGGCGGATCTTTTCGGATGAGCCCGCGGCGTTGGGCGCCCGGCTGGGCGTGCGCCCGAGTCGTCCTCGTACTGGACGTACTTGGGCGAGTCGGGCGTGCGTCCAGCCGGGATGCCCGGCGTCGCGGGCCCGGAAAGATCCGCCGTACAGGCCCTAGGGTCTGCCGGACAGGTCCTAGGATGCCCAGCAGTACCGTCGCGCACCCAGGAGACCGGTCCCGCCATGTCGCTGCCGCACGCCATCCTCACCGCCCTGCTGGAGAAGCCTTCCTCCGGGCTGGAGTTGACGCGCCGCTTCGACAAGTCGATCGGCTTCTTCTGGTCCGCCACGCACCAGCAGATCTACCGTGAGCTGGGCAAGTTGGAGCAGGCCGGGCTGATCCGGGCGATTCCGCAGCCGCCCAGCCGGGGCCGGCGCAAGGAGTACGAGGTGCTGGCGGCCGGCCGGGCGGCGCTGGTCGACTGGGTGGCCGAGAGTCAGGACCCGAAGGCCGTCCGCGAGCCGCTGCTGCTGCGGTTGCGGGCGGCCGCCGTGGTCGGCGCGCCTGGCTTGCGGGCCGAGCTGGAGCGTCATCTCGCCCTGCACGAGCGGCAGCTGACGGACTATCTGGCGATCGAGCAGAAGGACTTCCCGGCCGAGCCGGCGGGCGAGCAGAACCGGCTGCAGCACCTGGTGCTGCGGGCGGGCATCGGGCTGGAGACCTTCTGGATCCAGTGGCTCACCGAGGCGCTGGCCGAACTGCCGGACACCGCACGGCCGTGACGGCCCGCGGCGGCGGTCAAGTGGAACCGCTCCCAAGGGCGGTGGCGCCCGGTCGGCGATCAGGACGGCCTGCCACAATGGCCCGGTTCCGCCCCGTGACCGTCGCCCGAGGTGATCGATGAGCTCCACCGCACAACGCCGCCCCGGCGCGCACCGCCCCACCCTGGAGGAGGTGGCCGTGCTGGCCGGTGTCGGCCGGGGCACCGTGTCCCGGGTGGTCAACGGCTCGCCCCGGGTCAGCGACCGGACCAGGGCCGTCGTGGAGCAGGCGGTGGCCGAACTCGGCTACGTGCCCAACCGGGCCGCCCGCACCCTGGTCACCTCGCGTGCCGACGCGATCGCCCTGGTGGTGCCCGAGACCGAGACCCGGCTCTTCTCCGAGCCGTACTTCGCCGACATCATCAGCGGTGTCTGCGCGGAACTGGCCGACTCGGAGCTGCAGTTGCTGCTCGTCCTGGTCCGCGACCAGCGCGAGCGCGACCGGCTCTCGGCGTACCTGCGGGCCCAACGGGTGGACGGTGTGCTGCTGGTCGCCGTGCACCGCGACGACCCGCTGCCCGGCACCCTGGAGGAGCTGCGGATCCCCGTGGTGCTGGCCGGGCGGCGCGCCGACCACGAGCCGCTCAGCTACGTCGCCGCCGACAACCTGGGCGGCGCCCGGGCCGCCGTACGCCACCTGCTGGCGGGCGGGCGGGAGCGGATCGCCACCATCACCGGGCCGCTGGACATGGAGGTCGCCGAGGCCCGGCTGGCCGGCTACCGCGCCGCGCTGGCCGAGGCAGGGCGGGCGGGGTCGGACGACCTGGTGGGCCTGGCCGACTTCACCGAGCAGGGCGGCCGGGCGGCGATGCGCGAACTGCTGGACCGCGTCCCCGACCTGGACGCGGTCTTCTGTGCCTCCGACGTGCTGGCCGCCGGCGCGCTGCAGGTGCTGCGCGCGGCCGGCCGCCGGGTGCCCGAGGACGTCGCGCTGGTCGGCTTCGACGACTCGATCGTGGCCCGGCACACCGATCCGCCGCTCACCAGCGTGCGCCAGCCGACGGCGGAGTTGGGCCGCACCATGGTCCGCCTGCTGCTGGACGAGATCGCCGAACCGGGCGGCCCCAGGCACCAACTGGTGCTTGGCACCGAGCTGGTGGTGCGCGACTCCGGGTGACGCCGACGCCCGCCCTGACGCTCCGTCAGGACTACTGCGAGCCCTGCTCGGTGTCCTGATCCGGGGTGAACTGCCCGCTCAGGTCGGGAACCGTGGCCAGCACGGTCGGCGAGACCACGGCGAGCGCGTCGGTCGGGTTGACGGTGGCCCGGGCCGGCGCGGCCACCTCGATGTAGGCGGCGCGCAGCGTGGTGGTGAAGCGGTAGCCGCCGTGGCCGTCCTGCTCCAGGTACCACTGCAGGTTGTCGACGTTCGGTCCGGTCGACATCTGGTTCGCCACGCTGTTCAGCGAGGTGGGCCGGGCCACCCCGCAGCGCAGCACGGTGCGGGGTGAGGTCTGCCAGACGGCGACGTACGGCGAGCCGGCCGGGTCGGCCCGCGGGTGGCCGAGCAGGGTCGGCGGCAGTGCCTTGATCAACGCGGCACAGAAGCCGGAGACCGCGGCCGCGGGCTTGGGCGCGGTGACCGGCGGCTGGTACGTGCCGTCGGTCATCAGCACCGCGCCGGTGCAGGCGAGCAGTACCAGCGGCGCCGCGAGCCAGCGGACCGGCGCGGGCAAGGCCTGCAGGGCGCGCCGAGCGCGCTGGGTATGGGACACCGGGAGATGGTAACCGGCGCTCATGAGGCCCGGGCCGTTCGGGTGCGCTCCTCGGTCCCGGTGGCTCGGCCCCGCTGATCGCCTCAGTCCTGGCGGATCGCCGAGACGTCGAACTCCAGCGTCACCTTGTCGCCGACCAGCACGCCGCCGCCCTCCAGCGAGGCGTTCCAGGTGATGCCGTAGTCCTTGCGGCTGATCGTGGTGGAGCCCTCGAAGCCCACCCGAAGGTTGCCGTACGGGTCCCGGGCGCTGCCGTCGAACTCGACCTCCAGGCCGATCGGGCGGGTCACGTCCTTGACCGTGAGGTTGCCGTTGAGCCGGTAGCGGTCGCCGCCCAGCGCCTCGATGCCGGTCGAGCTGAAGAGGATGTCGGGGAACTTCGGCGCGTCCAGGAAGTCGTTGGTGCGCAGGTGACCGTCGCGCTGCTCGTTGCCGGTGTCGATGCTGGCGGTCTTGATGGTCACGGTCACGCTCGACTTGGTGGGATCGGATCCGTCGAGGTGTGCCCGGCCCTCGAACTCCTTGAAGAAGCCGCGAACCTTGGTGACCATCGCGTGCCGGGCCGAGAAGCCGATCCTGGTGTGGGCGGGGTCCAGGACGTACTCGCCGGTCAGCTCGGTGAGCGGGGTGTTGCTCATGGTTCCTCCAGATCAGTCCGAGTCACACCGGGGCGCACCGGAGCGGCGGCCCCGGCACCACGGTAGGTGCGGACCCGCTCCGGGTGGCCACGGCGCGCGGGACCGAACGGACTCAGCGGCGGCGTCGGGTCGGCTCCGACGGCTCGTCGGGCTCCGGCTCGCCCGGGGCGGGCCCGGTGGGGTCGGGACCCGGCACCGGGGGCCTGGGCGCGGGCGGCCCCGGCACGGGCGGCAGCGGCTCCGGCGGGATCGGCGAATGCGGGGGAGCGGCGTCCGGATCGGCAGGGAACGGGATGCTCATGATCCTCACCTCGCCCCCCGCCTACCCGGCCGGCGGCCGCTCAACCGCGCCACAGGGCCCCCGTGGATTCGCCGTCGCACGGGGGCCCGGAGCCGGGCGGGCCGGATCAGCTCAGGTGGAACGAGGTGTCGTCGATCAGGAACGCGGTCTGCGCGCTCCCGGTCACGTGCGAGGTGAACTTCACGATCACCGTCGAACCGAACTCCGAAGCCACGTACGGCGTCAGGTCGATCGAGACCGGCACGTAGCCGTTGGTCGCGTCCAGGTTCGACCAGTTCTTCAGCACCGCGATCTGCTTGCCCGAGTACTGGTCGTCCAGCTCCAGGCTCAGCGTGTCCTGAGCCTGCGCCGAGGTGTTCGTCGAGTCCACGTGCAGCCAGAACGAGAGGCTCGCCCGGGTGTAGCCCGGGGTGGTCTCCACGCCCTGGGAGAGCGAGTCGTCGGTGGCGGCACTGTGGCCGAGCCAGGCGTAGCCCTGGCCCGAGCGCGGCTGGTGGGCGGTGGACTGGGTGATGATGCCGGGCGCGGACTGGGTCCACCAGCCGGGGTAGTTGCCCTTGACATCGGTGGGCACCTCGAAGCCGGGGTCGACGATCTGCTCGATGCCCAGGCAGCCGTACTCACCGGTGGTGAAGAAGCCGTACCAGAAGCGGGTGCTCGCCTGGTTGCCCGCGTCGTCCCGGACCGTCACCGTCACGTCGTGGTAGCCGCGGTCGTCGGTGCGGCCGCGGATCACACCGGTGCGCGGGTCGATGCGCAGACCGTGCGGCAGGCCGTCGGCGCGGTAGCGCAGCTTGCCCGACGCGGTGTCGGCGGCGATCACCGGCAGCTCCACCTGCTTGCCCGGTGGCGCGGTGCGGTCGCACATGGTGCTCACCACCAGTGGCTGATTCGCCTCCACCGGGTGCGAGCCCGAGCAGGTGTGCTGGTCGTTGGACCAGGTGGTCTGCACGGCGAAGGCGCCGGTGGACAGCTGCAGGTTGAACAGCCCGCCGGGGGTGCCTTCGGTGATCCAGGCGCACTTGTCGCCGTTCTCCTGCCCTGCCGGGTCGATCCAACCGCCCATCGCGTTCTGGTCGGTGAGGGTCTCGGCGTACTCGTGGCCGCCGAGGATCGACCAGCCGTCCAGCCGCCCGCGCGGTCCGGGGTTGATCCAGTTGGTGCCGCAGTACTTGTAGTCGGTCAGGTACGGCATCAGCGTGTAGGCCAGCGTGCCGTACGAGGAGCGCTCGAAGGTGTGCCAGGCGCACCAGCTGTTCAGCTCGTGCCAGCTGTCCGGGTCCGAGCCCTTGGCGGTGGTCACCACGTACTGCACGTTGCGGTTCTGTGCCTCGCTGGTGTTGCCGAAGTGCTTGGCCGCCGCGGCCGCCTCGGCGGCGATCTGCGGCTCGGTGGCCCGGTCGGGCGCGGCGGCGGAGTTGTCCACCCAGACGCCCGCGAGCGTGCCGCCGGCCTGCGGATAGCCGACGTGCGAGGCGTTCGCCGGGCAACTGCCGCTGCCGCTCGCCACGTTCTCGCAGTACTGGGTCAGCACCCCGCTCCACGCGTCGCCGTTGCTGCCCAGGCCCTTGAAGAAGTCCTGCTGGTACGGTGCGGCGCTGTCCGGGTCGTTGGAGAGCGTGGTGTCGCCGCTGGCGTCCGTGCCGGCCGTGCCCCACTGGGATCCCCAGTAGATCACGTAGACCTTGGGCGGCCCCGAGGTCACGCCCACCGAGTCCTGGCCGCCGCGGTAGGCCAGGTTCGGCTGGCCGTTGTTGACCGGGACGATGGTGTGGCCGGGCGCCGGGTCGGCGTTCGGGCGCGGGTCGCCGGTGCTGGGGCCGGTGGCGGCGCCGGTGGGCGCGCTGGCGGCGGCGTGCGGGTGGCCCGGCTGGATCTGCACCCAACTGCCATGGGTCTGCACCCAGCCTGCCGAGGCCGGATGCGGGTCGGCGGCCTGCTGGGTGCTGTCGGCCTGTGCTGCGGTGGCGGCGGTTCCCAGAGCTCCGGTGAGGGCCAGCCCGAGGGCGAGCAGCGCGGAGCCGAAGAGCCTCCGCCCGCGTGGCGCGCCCGTGGGGAGTGCGGTCACAAGAATTCCCTTCTCGGTGTGCGGTGAAGGCGGCGGCCCCCACCGGTCCGGTCGGCGGACGCTGTACCATTGCACATGTCACACGGTTTTAATCCCAGGGCTGCTGATAAAGCTTCAGTAAAGTCCTTCGGAGCCGCCGGACCTGAGCACACGTCAGCTGTGGCGCGACCGGCTGCCGAACCTGCGGGACCTGGGCTGAGCCGCGCCGACCCGATCGGGCAGGATGGCGGTGGCGGGTCGAGACGGAAGGTCGGGTGGGGGCGTTGCGCAGGTACGGGCGTGCGGTGGTCGGCGTGGTCGCGGTGCTGGCCTTCGGGATCGTGGTGCACGGCGTGCACGGCGGCGGCCAGGGCACCGCCGGGGCGGCCCACCCGAGCGCCGCCACCACCGCGCCGCCCGGCGCCGCGAGCCCCGGCGGGTCGCCCGCAGCGTCCCCGTCCGCCGACGCCTACGCTCCTGCCCGCTTCGCCGCCCAGGTCCGCAGCCGGGCCGGCCAGGCCGGGATCGACCCCCAGCTGCTGATGGCGATCCTCTACAACGAGTCCTACAAGCCGCACGACCCGGCCGTCGAGCGGGCCTGGCAGCAGCTCAAACCGGACGCGGCGTTCGGCATCGCCAACATGCACAAGGCCGCCTTCGACGACACCAAGGTCGGCCGTGACTTCGCCGGGCGCCGCTGGGAGGAACTGCCCGACGACCCTGACCTGGCGATCGAGGCGGCCGCCTGGTTCCTGCACGACCTGGCCGCCCAGCTGCCCGCGCACCCGGCCGCCGCCCTCGACAAGGACGAGCTGCTGGCCCTCGGCTACAACGCCGGAGCCGGCAACATGCTCGCCATCGCCCGCGGCACCTCGCCCGGCCCGGCCGCCCGCTCCTACCTGGACGAGCTGCACGCCAACTGGGCCAAGGCGGCCACCGCGCTCGCCCAGTAGGCCCCCTGGCCCTGACGCACCATCAAGAGAGTGACACTGCCTCCCGTTCGGCGCAGTCCGGCTGGTGGTGGCCATCTCCGGCTTCACAGACTCGAAGCCGGGGGTGACCGGACCACTGGAGGCATCCTCATGAGAATCGTTCTGCGCCGGGCGGCCATCGCCACCACCATCCTCGGCCTCGCCGTCGGGGCGAGTGCCTGCAGCAGCGCCAAGAGCTCCGGCAGCAGCGCGGGTGCCAGCAGCTCGACGTCCGCCATCAAGATCGGCCTGCTGCTGCCGGAGACCAAGACCACCCGGTACGAGCAGTTCGACAAGCCGCTGATCGAGGCCCAGATCATGGCGCTGGACCCGAACGCGACCATCGACTACTACAACGCCAACCAGGACGCCACCACCCAGCAGACCCAGGTGGACACCGCTCTCACCAAGGGTGACCAGGTGCTGATCCTGGACGCGGTGGACGCCAAGGCGATCCAGTCCTCGGTCCAGAAGGCGCACAGCGCGGGCGTGAAGGTGGTCGCCTACGACCGGCTGGCCCAGGGGCCGGTGGACGCCTACGTCTCCTTCGACAACAACAAGGTCGGCCAGCTCCAGGGCCAGGCCCTGGTCACGGCGGTGGGCAGCAAGGCGAACAGCGGCCAGATCGTCATGATCAACGGCTCGCCCACCGACCCGAACGCCGGCGAGTTCAAGGCCGGGGCGCACAGCGTGATCGACGGCAAGCTGAAGATCGGCAAGGAGTACGACACCCCGAACTGGGACCCGAACAACGCCAACCAGGAGGCCGCCGCCGCGATCACCGCGCTGGGCGGGCAGAACGTGGTCGGCGTCTACTCGGCCAACGACGGCATGGCCGCCGGCATCGCCACCGCGCTGCAGGCCGCCAACCTGAGCGTGCCGCTGACCGGCCAGGACGCCCAGCTGGACGCGGTGCAGCGGATCCTGGCGGGTACCCAGACGATGTCGATCTACAAGCCCTACAAGCCGGAGGCCGACACCGCCGGCACCATGGCGGTCGACCTCGCCCAGGGCAAGGCGCTGTCCAGCTCGGTGGCCCCGACCACCGCGACCAGCGGCAGCGGCACCAGCGTGAAGTCCGACCTGATCACCCCGGTCGTGCTGAACAAGGACAACATCAAGACCACCGTGGTGGCCGACGGCCTGTACACCGTCCCGCAGATCTGCACGCCGCAGTACGCCGCCGACTGCACGGCGGCCGGCCTCAGCTGACCGCTCCCAGGCGAGCGCACTCTGCCGGGCTATCAGAAGGGAGCGGGTCCCATGGCCGGTCAACCGGTGCTGGCCCTGCGCGGGGTCTCCAAGCGGTTCGGAGCGGTGCAGGCACTGACCCACATCGAGCTCGAGGTGCGGGCCGGTGAGGTGCTCGCCCTGGTGGGCGACAACGGCGCCGGCAAGTCGACCCTGGTCAAGGCGGTCGCCGGGGTCAACCAGCCGGACGAGGGCGTGATCGAGTGGGAGGGGCGGCCGGTGACGATCCACCGGCCGCAGGACGCCCAGCAGCTGGGCATCGCCACCGTCTACCAGGACCTCGCGCTCTGCGACAACCTGGACGTGGTCGCCAACCTCTTCCTGGGCCGCGAGATCAGGCGCTTCGGCGTGCTGGACGAGGTCGCGATGGAGCAGCGCTCCCGGACCCTGCTGGACACCCTGTCGATCCGGATCCCCAGCGTGCGGATCCCGATCGCCTCGCTCTCCGGCGGTCAGCGCCAGGTGGTGGCGATCGCCCGCTCGCTGATCGGCTCGCCGAAGGTGGTCATCCTCGACGAGCCGACCGCCGCGCTCGGCGTCGAGCAGACCGCGCAGGTGCTGGACCTGGTCGAGCGACTCAGCGGGCAGGGCCTCGGGGTGATCCTGATCAGCCACAACATGGCCGACGTGATGGCCGTGGCGGACCGGATCGCGGTGCTCCGGCTGGGCCGCAACAACGGGATCTTCGACCGGCGCGGGACCTCCCAGGAAGAGATCATCTCAGCCATCACCGGCGCCACGGACAATGCCGTGACCCGCCGTCAGGCCCGTGGTACGGAGGGCGACCAGTGACCGACGATCCCAACACCCCGGGTGACGAGGGGCGGTTCACCGAGGGACGGCACGAGGAGGGGCGGCGCAAGCTGCCGGAGGAGTCCTTCCCGACCGGCGGCGTCAATGCGCCCGTCCCGGTGGCCTCCGAGGCCACCCCGGCGGTGGACCCGCGGCTGATCGTCCGCCAGGAGGGCGTGAAGGGCTACCTCGGCGAGTTCCGCCGCCGGCTGAGCAGCGGTGAGCTGGGCTCGCTGCCGGTGGTCCTGGCGCTGGTAGTGATCTGGGCCGTGTTCGGCAGCCTGAACAGCACCTTCCTGTCCGCGCAGAACCTCTCCAACCTCTCGCAGCAGATCGTCGGCACCGGGATGATCGCGATCGGCGTGGTCTTCGTGCTGCTGCTCGGCGAGATCGACCTGTCGATCGGCTCGGTCAGCGGGCTCTGCGCCGCGATCTACGCGGTGCTGGAGGTCACCCACGGTGTCAACCAGTGGGTCGCGCTGCTGTGCGCGCTGGTCAGCGGGGCGGCTGTCGGCTTCATCCAGGGCACCTTCTTCGCCCGGGTCGGGGTGCCCGCCTTCGTCGTCACGCTGGCCGGAAACCTGGGCTGGAACGGTCTGATGCTGCAGATCCTGGGCACCAGCGGGACGGTGAACCTCAGCGGCACGGACATCGTCTCCCGGCTCTACAGCACGATCTACAGCCAGCAGGCCGCCGCCTACGGGGCGGCCACCGCGGGCGTGCTGCTCTTCCTGGGCGCCTCGCTGCTGGACGCCACCCGGCGCCGGTCGGCCGGCATCCCGTCCCGGCCGGTCGCCGAGATCGCACTGCGCACCGTCGCCCTCGCGGTGGTCGCCTACCTCGCCGCCTACACCCTCAACCAGTACAAGGGCCTGCCGCTGGCGCTGCTGATCTTCCTGATCTTCATCGTGGTGCTGGACTTCGTGCTGCGCCGGACCACCTACGGGCGCCAGGTCTTCGCGCTCGGCGGCAACATCGAGGGGGCCCGGCGGGCCGGTATCAACGTGCCCAGGATCCGGATCACCGTCTTCATGATCTGCTCCACCATGGCGGCGGTCGGCGGCCTCTTCCTGGCCGCGCAGATCCAGTCCGCGAGCCAGACCTCCGGTGGCGGCAACCTGCTGATGAACGCGATCGCGGCCGCGGTCATCGGCGGCACCAGCCTCTTCGGCGGGCGCGGCAAGACCTGGTCGGCGCTGCTCGGCGCGCTGGTGATCGGCTCGATCCAGTCGGGCATGAACATCCAGGGGCTGAGCAACGCGATCCAGTTCATGATCACCGGTCTGGTGCTGCTCGCCGCCGTGGTCATCGACTCGCTGGCCCGGCGCACCCAGAAGGCGGCGGGGCGGGCCTGACCCGACGATCGGCACGATCGGCCCGTGCGGCCCAGGTCCCTCAGACCTGGGCCGCACGGCTGCGGCGGGGCAGCGTGGTGGCGAGGGCGAGGACCGCGAAGGCCAGCAGGGTGAGCGCGGCGAGTCGGGCCCCGGTGCCGCCGCCGCCCAGGTGCAGGGCCAGCGTGACGGCGGCGACCCCGATCGCGGTGCCCAGGCCCCGGGTCATGTTGACCATGCCACCGCCGGTGCCCGCCGAGGTGGTCGGGATCGCCCGCATCACCAGGGTGTTGTTGGCCGGGACGAAGACCCCGAGCGCCAGGCCCAGCAGTGCCAGCGACAGCGGTAGCAGGGCGGCGGTCGGCGGCAGCACCGTCAGCAGGGTCAGCGCGACCACGCAGCCGGCCGCGCCCACCCGGCTGCGCAGCTGGTCGCTCCAGGCACCGGGCAGCAGCCGGTCGGCGGTGGTGGCCGCGAGCGCGAAGCCGAGCGGCAGGGCGGTGAGCACCAGGCCGGTGGTCAGCGCGCCGCCACCGCGCCGGGCCAGCTCCACCGGGACCAGCACCAGCGGGCCGAACAGCACCAGGTAGCCGCAGAGGCCGGCCAGCAGGCCCGGCCCGAGCCGGCCGGTGCGCAGCAGCGCGAGGTCGACCAGCGGATTGGCGCACCGGCGCTGGCGCCGCAGGAAGGCCCAGCCGGCGGCGACGGCCACGGCGGCCGGCAGCAGCGCGGTCCAGGCCGGCGGGCCGAGCCCGGAGGCGACCGAGAGCGCGAGCAGCGCGGCGGTGGTCGAGCCGCCGAGCAGCAGCACGCCGGGCCCGTCGATCCGCGAGCCGGTGGCGCACTGCCGGGTGCGCGGCAGCAGGTAGTGGCCCGCCACCAGGGCGATGATGCCGATCGGGACGTTGACCCCGAAGACCCAGCGCCACCCCAGGGTGCTCACCAGCGCACCGCCCACGGTCGGCCCGAGCGCGAGCCCGATCGCCTGCCCGGCCGCCTGGATCCCGAGCGCGGAGCGCATCCGGCCCGGTGGGGCGCTGGTGGTGACCAGCGCCACGCTGTTGGCCTGCATCATGGCCGCGCCGACCGCCTGGACCACCCGGAAGGCGACCAGTGCGGCCAGCCCGGGGGCCAGTCCGCAGGCGGCGGAGGCGGCGGTGAAGACCGCGAAGCCGTACAGGTACATGAGCTTGCGGCCGCGCACGTCGGATATCCGGCCGACCGGGACCAGGAAGGCCACCAGGGTCAGCAGGTAGCTGAGCGACACCCACTCGACCCCGGCCGGCGTGCTGTGGAACTCGGTGCGCAGCGGCTGGTAGGTGAGCGTGACGATGCTGGCGTCCAGCTGGCCCATGAACGCGCCGAAGCAGACCGTTCCGACGGCGAGCCGCCACGCCCAGCGGTGCTCCCGGACGGCGTCGGGGCGGGCCCGCTCGGTGGTGAGCAGCGTGCGCAGCCGCAGGCCGGGTGCCGGGTGCGGCGGGGCCGGGCGCTCGCGTACGGGCATGGGTGGACCGTTCTGTCGCTGACCGGATCTATCGGCTTCAGATTACATCGCTGGCAGACATATTCGATAGGGGAGATGTTCGCGATGGTGGTGCTCGGCGAAAACGCGTTCGACGGCGGGCCTCGGGTCCACCGCGGCCAGCCGGCCGACCAGGCGCTGGTCGACCGGCTGGTGGTGTCCGGGAGAGAGGCGGTCAGCGTGACTGGGTGAGCGACTTCCAGTTCGTCACCGGCTGGTCCTCGACGACGACCCGGTCCTCGTGGCGGTCGTCGCCCATGATGCTGATCGTCCGGAACTGGTCGTGGTGGAAGACCCAGTAGCTGCTCAGGCCGGTCGGCTGCTGCTCGTCGGGCACCGGCAGGACGGTGGTGACCCGGTCGATGTTCTTGAAGGCCTCCTGCCACTGCGAGATCCGGCGGTCCTCGCGCTGCAGCACGTCGGTGTGCCGGGTGCTGTGGTCGATCGTGATGACCCGGAAGAACTGCTCGCCGTTCAGCGTGTGGAAGACCCAGTACCAGCTCTGGCCGTTCAGGGGGTTGCGGTCCGGGACCGGGATCACGAAGTCGAGCTTGGCCACCCCGTTCAGCGACTGCCAGCGGGTGAGCGGGCCGTCGCCGCGCTCCATGACGTCGGCCTGGTTGCCCTCGGCGAGCGAGACCACCCGGTACTGCTGCTGCCCGTTGACCGAGTGGAAGACCCAGAACCAGCTCTTGCCGTCCTTGCGCTGCATGTCCGGATAGGGCAGGAAGAGGTCGATGTTGGTCACCCCGTTCAGCGACTTCCAGGCGGAGAGCGGCTGGTCGGGCTTCTCCAGGGCGTCGGCGTGCCGGCTGCCGTCGGCGATCGAGATGATCCGGTACTGCTGGGCGGCCCCGAGGGTGCGGAACGCGTAGTACAGGCTCTTGCCGTTGCGGCGCTGCAGGTCGGGGATCGGCAGGAAGGTGTCGACCGGCCGGCCGGGCTCCACCCGCTCCGTGTCCGGCAGCTTGCCCTCGCTGAGCGACCTGAGGGTGGAGAGCGAGGGCACGAAGGCGTACACCGAGCCCTCGGTCTGCACGAAGCGGTGGAAACCCAGCGGCACGGGCTCCTTGCCGTCGGCGCGCTCCCAGGTCAGGGTGCCGTCGAGGCCGACCATGCCGTCCGGACCCGTCCTGCCGTTCCCGTTCGCGTCACCCCGGTTGGGCGGGAAGTCGGGGGCGTCGATCCAGGACTGCTGGATGAACTCGAACTGCGAGATCAGGTCCACCTGGTAGCTGACGAAGAGCAGGCCGCGCTTCTCGTCGGCACCGCCGGGTCCCTCGACAGTGGGATCGAAGGGGTGGCCGTACGGGCTGCCGCGCCGGATGATCCGGCGCCGGTCCATGATCGGATCCTCGTCGAACGGCTCGGCGGTGCGGCTCTCGCGCAGGCCGTCGCGCGGATTGGTCTTGCGCAGGTGCGAGAAGAGCGGGGTGAGCGTGCCGTCGGGGTCGTCGCGGAAGCTGATGTCGTTGTCGTTGGCGGCCACCGTGTTGAACGGCCGGTCGGCCTCGGGGCACTTGGCGACGGGGGTGCCGGAGCGCCAGCGGCCCACCATCCGCGAGGCCAGCCACTCCACCGTGGTGTTCTCGTCCACCGCCTTGGCCTTCTTCAGGACCTGGAGCTGGGCACCCACCTGGGCCCACCAGCCCGGCACGTCCTGGCCGAGCCGGCGCACCACCTGGAACGAGCCGTTGGTCGCCCAGGCGGGCAGCACGATCGGGCCGGGCGGCGTGAAGCCGGCGCGGGTCACCTGCTGGTCCGGGTAACCGGCGATGAACTCGCCGAACTTGATCAGCCGGGTGCCCGGGTGGTCCTTGACCCAGCCGGCCCGCTTCGGGTCCTCCTCGTCGAATCCGTGCACCCCCGGCTCGCTGACGCCGTCCTTGAACCCGAAGTGCTCCTTGCCCCGGCGGCTGCCCTTGAGCGTCGCGCAGTCCTGCTGGAAGAGCACGGTGATCCGGAACTCCGAGGCGCTCTCGCGCTGTTCGGCCACGGCGCTGGCCAGTTCCGCCACCGAGTCGGAGGCGATGGTGAGCACCGCGTGGACGGCCTGCCGTTCCGTGTGGTTGCCGAAGTACCACTTGTCGGGGTTGCTGTCGCCGATGTCGCCGAGCAACTCGTGGCGGACGGCCGGGCCTTGCTTGAACGCGCCGAGCGTGGTGTTCGCGGGCTGATCGGGGTAGGGGTCCTTGCCGGTCAGCGCGGCCAGGCCCTGGTAGCTGAAACTGACGTTCAGCCAGGTGGCCTTGAGGCCCTGCGGATCGCCGCCGGACTGCTTGCGGGCTTCGCTGTAGGCCTTGTTGAAGGCCGCCACCTGGCGGGTGGTGGCGATCCGCGGGGTCAGGCGGCGCAGCCAGGTGCGGGCCTGCGTGCCGTCCTCGAAGCGTAGGAAGAGCAGGACCATCTGGTCCTTCTTGAACCCGGCCAGGATGTCGCCCTGGATCTCCTCGCTCTCGCGCAGGAACAGGTCGGTGGGCTGACGGGCGGTCGGCTGCTGGGGAGTGGGCTGGACGTCGGTCGTCATGCGGTCTCCAGGTCGGCGGGGCCGCTCTGCTGCTGTCGCTGAGCGTGATCATAAGGTTACGATGCGTACGCGAACAGTGCCAGGATGACAGGCCGTCATCCATGCGCTTCGTAACACTCCGTCACTAGCTCTTGGGAGTCCCATGTCCCGATCCACCTCGCCCCGGTTGGCCCGGGCGGCGGCCGTGCTCTCGGCCTGCGCGGTCGTCTCCGCGCTGGCCACCACCACCGTGCTCGCCGCCCCACTGGCCGATCCCGCCGTACCGGCCCAGGGCACGTTCACCGCCGAGCAGGTCAAGGCCGAGGTCCGGCCGGACGAACTGGCCGCGCTCGGGCCTGACGAGGCGCAGTACCGTGCCTGGGTCCGGCTGGAGTACCGGGCCGCGCAGAACGGCAGACGGGCCAACGCGCCCTACCCGCAGTCGGTCCGCACCGCCCGCTACAACCTGCTGCGCGACACCCAGCAGACGCTCAACGGCGCGTTCGACCCGAAGGTGTTCGGCAAGTTCACCGACTACTTCCCCTCGCTGGACTACGGCGACCACATCGCCATGCTGCCGACCGGCAAGGTGCTGATCTTCTCGTTCGAGCCGATCACCACCGACCCGACCACCGAGCCCGCGCCGACCATGACCATCGGCGCGGACAACCGCGGCCGCGCCTACCTCTGGGATCCGAGCGCCGGGACCGGGGCGAGCGCCTTCAAGTCCGTCCCGCCGCCGTCGGTCACGCTGGACGACGGTTCCGGCGCCACCCGCCCCGCGCCGTTCTTCTGCGCCGGGCACTCCTTCCTGCCCAACGGGATGCTCGGTGTCTTCGGCGGCAACTTCGGCGGCACCTTCGGCACCGGGGCCAAGCTCTCGCTGGTCTTCGATCCCTGGAAGGAGCAGTGGACCCGCAACCCCGACATGTCGGTGGGCCGTTGGTACCCGAGCGTGGTGACCGGCGAGGACGGCCGACAGCTGATCATGTCCGGGCAGAGCGAGGTCGGCTGGGGCTGGCCCACTCCGGTGGTGGAGCGCTTCCCGGCCAAGTCGGTGTCCGTGCCGTTGAGTCCCAACCAGGTGCCGGTCTCCGCCGTGGACCGGTTCGGCGCCGACGCGCCGTTCAGCACCGACTACCCGCAGCTCTTCTCGATGAACGACGGCAAGATCTACGGCTTCGGGCGCACCGCCAAGGAGCAGTGGAAGTTCGACCCCAAGGCCGAGACCCGCACCGACCTGCCGGCGCGCCCCGACCCCGCGCAGCGCAACTACGGCTCCGCGGTGGCCCTGCCCGGCGGCTTCCGGGGCCCCGACTCGATGCTGCTGCTCGGCGGCAACCGGGACGACCCGAACACCTACCTCTTCTCCGGCGGCAAGTGGAGCACCGAGAAGCCGCGGGCGTTCGGCCGCACCCAGGACGACACCCTGATCATGCCGGACGGCACGCTCTTCACCGTCAACGGCGCCTACGACATCCGCGACTACGGCAACGGCCCGCTCAACCCCAACGGCGACCTGAAGTACCGTCAGACCGAGGTCCGCGACGCCCAGGGCAACTGGCGGCTCGGCCCGGTGCAGCGGCTGCCGCGCGGCTACCACTCCAACGCGGTGATCCTCCCCGACGGGCGGGTCGCCGTCACCGGCGACGAGCTGCAGCAGATCGCCGACAACCCGGACACGGCGGCTGGCAACCCGGGCACCTTCGAGATCTACGAGCCCTGGTACCTGCAGACCGGCAGCCGCCCGGCACTGGACTCGGCGCCCACCGGCGGGCTGCAGTACAACAGTTCCTTCAAGGTGACCACCTCCACCCCGGACCGGGTCACCCGGGCCGTCCTGCTCTCGCCGATCACCTCCACCCACTCGGTGGACACCAGCCAGCGGCACATCGAGGTGCAGATCACCGGGCGCAGCGGCAACCAGCTCACGCTGCAGACGCCGCTGCTGGCGGCGGCCGCGCCGCCCGGGTACTACATGCTCTTCCTGCTCGACGCGACCGGCGTGCCCAGCGTGGCGAAGTGGGTGAAGCTGGAACCCGCCACCGGCGGCGGCCAGCTCTGAGCCGACCGTGCGGGGCGCCGGGTGGCGCCCCGCACCGCCGGGTGTCAGACGAAGAACGCGTTCATCCCCGGGACGTCCGACAGGTAGGTCTCGATCGCCCGGATCCGGTTCCCGTCGAGGAAGCAGACGGTGGCCAGGTACTCGTCCAGCACCCGGCCGTCCCGCTCGGCGGTGTTGTGCAGCGAGAGCGCCAGGTTGTCTCGGCTGAACAGCACGCGCTGGAAGTCGAAGTGGACGCCGTAGCCCGCGATCAGGCGCAGCCGCTCGATCACCGCGTCGGCCCCGTGCACCTGGCCGGAGATCCGGTTGTCGCCGGGCAGCGTCCAGTGGCAGTCCTCGGTGAGCAGCGAGCGGATCAGCGACCAGTCGGCGCTCCGCAGGCCGATGCGGAAGTTCTCGGCCAGGGTGGTCCTGTCGGACATCAGGTTCCTCCGGATTTGACGGTGTGTGAGGTCGGGCGCCCGTGGCCGTCAGTCTTCCCGCCCCGCGCGGGTACCGGAAATGCCGTGCCGAGCCGCGGATCATGCGTGGCGTGCATAATGCCGGGGTGAGCATCGACGAGCTGCGCTGGTTCCTCGCGGTGGCCGAGACCGAGCACGTCACCGACGCGGCCGCGCTGGTCGGCACCTCGCAGCCGACCCTCTCGCGGGCCATCGTCCGGCTGGAACGGCGGCTCGGCACCCCGCTGTTCGACCGCGACCGGCACCGGCTGCGGCTCAACGACTACGGGCGGGTCTACCGGCGCCACGTACGCCGGGCGCTGGCCGAGCTGGACACCGCGCAGGACCGGATCGCCGCGCTGCTCGACCCCGCTGAGCAGACCCTGCGGCTGGCCTTCGCGCACTCGCTCGGCGGCTGGCTGGTGCCCGAACTGCTCGGCGCCTACCAGCGGGATTCGCCGGGCGCCGCCTTCGCCCTGCACCAGGAGTCCGCGGCGGGCGTGCTGGATCTGCTCCAGGACGGATCGGCCGAACTGGCCGTCACCGGGCCGCGCCCCGAAGGGCCGGGCTGGCAGTGGCTGCCGCTGCGTGAGGAGCGGCTGGCGCTGGCGGTCCCGGCCCGGCATCCGCTGGCGGAGCGGTCGGTGGTGCGGCTGGCCGAGCTGGCGGGGGAGCGGTTCATCATCATGCGCGAGGCGCTCGGCCTGCGGCAGATCACCTGTCAGCTCTTCCACCGGGCCGGGGTGACCGCCTCGGTGGTGCTGGAAGCCGGGGAGGTCGCCACCATCCGCGGCATGGTCGGCGCGGGGCTGGGCCTGGCGGTGCTGCCGGCGGGTGACGGGCTGGTGGGCCACCGCGGCGTCCGGCTGGTCCCGCTCGCCGAGCAGGAGGCCTGCCGGGGCCTGGGCCTGACCTGGCACGCGGACCGGCCGGCCTCGGCGGCGGGGCGGCGCTTCCGGGCCTTCGCGACCCGGTGGGCGCTCACAGCGGCAGCAGACGGGTGATCAACTCGCCCAGCTGGCGGGCGTTTCGGCAGGGGTGCATGGCGACCACGCCCGCGTAGGCGAGGGCCGCCGAGTCGCCGGTGGACCAGGAGGCGGGCGGCTCGGGGTTGAGCCAGTGCACCCGGCGGGACTGCCGGGCCAGTTGGCGCAGGGCCGGCAGGTTGGGGTCGCGGTTGTTGTTGCGCGCGTCGCCCAGGATCAGCACCGAGCTGCGCGGGCCGACCGCCTCCCGGTAGCGCTCCAGGAACTCGCCGAGCGCCGAGCCGTAGTCGCTGTAGGGGTGGTAGCCGAGCACGGTGGCCTCGGCCAGGATCCGCCGGGCCAGCTCGCCCGGGTCGCCGCCGCCCGGCCCGAGCAGCTCGGTCACCTCGTCGATCCGGTTGACGAAGGCGAACACCCGTACCCGGCTGAACTCCTCGCGCAGTGCCTGGACCAGCAGCATGGTGAAGTCCGAGAACCCGGCGACCGAGCTGGAGACGTCGCAGAGCAGCACCAGTTCGGGCCGCTGCGGGCGGCGGCGCCGGTAGGCGGGTCGCAGCGGCACCCCGCCGGTGCCCAAGGAGCGCCGCACCGTGCGGCGCACGTCGATCCGCCCGCGGGCCGCGCGGCGCCGGTGGGCCGCCAGGCGGGTGGCCAGCTTGCGCGAGAGCGGTCGCACGGCCCGGCGCAGCTCGGCCAGTTGCTCGCGACCCGCGAACAGGAAGTCGATCTGCTCGACGCTGGGCGCCACCGCCCGGCGGGCGATCTCGTCGGTGCCGCGCAGTTCGGCGCTGCGCCGGCGGGCCTCGGTGGCGACCAGGGTGCGGAAGGCCTCGATCCGGCGGCGGATCTCGTCCGGCTCGATCCGCTCGGTGAGCTCGCTCGGCCGGGCCCCGCCCCGGCCCTCGCGCAGCGCGGCGAGCACCCGGGCCAGCAGGATCTGCGGGCGCAGCCGGTCCAGCGTCTGGTGCGCCGACCAGCCGCCCGCGCCGGGTGTGCCCGGTGCGTCGGGCGCCTGGCCGAACGCGCCGAGCGCCCCCACGGCCAACGCGGCCAGTTGCGCCATGGCCGCGCTGTCCCCGGCCGCGAGCGCCGCGGCCAACTGCTCGCGCAGCTCCTCGACCGTCAGCTCCTCCCTCCGCTGGGCGACTTCCGGCTCGCCGACCCGGCTGGGGAAGTAGAGGTCGAAGGTGGCGTCGAAGACCGACCGCTGGCCGTGCGCGCGCAGCAGGGCGGCGGCCAGCCCTTCGCGCAGCCGCTCCCGGTCGGCCAGGCCGAGCACGGCGAGCACCTGGGCGGCGTCCACCGTCTCGGCCGGGCCCACCCGCAGGGCGTTCGCCCGCAGCGCCTGGACGAACGAGGTGAGCCGCGCGGCGACGGAGCTCATACCAGGGTCAGCTTCTCGGCGGCCCGGCGCAGGTCCTCCTGGTGCTTGAGGATCACGCCGAGGCTGCGCCGGACCACCGCGTCGTCCAGCGTGTCGGCGCCGAGCGCCAGCAGCGTGCGGGCCCAGTCGATGGTCTCGGCCACCGACGGCGCCTTGCGCAGTTCCATCGCCCGCAGCGCGCCGACCACCGCGACCACCGACTCGGCCAGCACCTGCTCCAGCCCCGGCACCCGGGAGCGGACGATCCGGACCTCCAACTCCGGGTCGGGGAAGTCGAGGTGCAGGAAGAGGCAGCGCCGGCGCAGCGCCTCGGAGAGCTCCCGGCTCGCGTTCGAGGTGAGCAGCACGAAGGGGCGGCGCTCGGCGGTGATGGTGCCCAGCTCCGGGACCGTCACCTGGAAGTCGCTGAGCACCTCCAGGAGCAGGCCCTCCACCTCGACGTCGGCCTTGTCGGTCTCGTCGATCAGCAGCACGGTCGGCTCGCTGCCGCGGATCGCGGTCAGCAGCGGGCGGGGGAGCAGGAACTCCTCGCCGAAGATGTCGGTCCTGGCCTGCTCCCAGCTCTCCTCGCGCCCGGCGGTGATCCGCAGCAACTGCTTGGCGTGGTTCCACTCGTAGAGCGCGCGGGACTCGTCGACACCCTCGTAGCACTGCAACCGCACCAGCCGGGCGCCGGCCACCGCGGCCACCGCCTTGGCCAGTTCGGTCTTGCCGACCCCGGCCGGGCCCTCGACCAGCAGCGGCTTGCCCAGCCGGTCGGCCAGGAAGACCGTGGTCGCCACCGCGGTGGAGGCCAGGTAACCGACCTCGGCCAGCCGGTCCGACACCTCCTCGACCGAGTCGAAGAAGCCCGTCTCCCGCTGCTCGTCCATACGTCAACTCCCGCCCCGCGCCGCCGTGTGCGAAAACCCTACCGGTTGGTAGGCGCCTGCGTCGGCCGCAGTGGCGAGTCCGGCCCGCCCGCCGCGCGTTCCTGTGCGGTGGCGGCCTGGCTGAGCAGCACCACGCCGACCGCGACGGCCGCGGCGCCCGCGAGCTCCACCGCCAGCCAGCCGCCGGTGCGGATCCGCTCGCCGAACAGCGTCACGCCGAGTGCGACGCTGGCGCAGGCGTCGCCGAGGGTCAGCGCGGGCTGGGAGAAGACCAGCATCCCGGACTGCAGCGCGTTCTCCAGCAGGAACAGGGCCAGTATCCCGGCCAGCGCGAAGCCGTAGGTCTGCCACACCGTCAGGAAGGCGGTCAGCCCGCCGCGCTGCCAGGCCAGTGCCGAGGCCTTGAGCATCGCCGCGGTCAGTGCGTAGCAGAGCGCCGCGGCCAGGGCCAGGCTGGCCGCCCGGACCGCGCCGGCGCCGCGCCGCGCCCCCACCCCGACCAGCAGCGCCACCAGGCCCAGGCAGCTGACCGTGGCCAGCAGCCAGCGGCCGAACCCGGCCGGTGCGCCGTCACCGCTGGGTGCCGCCGCCCAGAGCGCCACGCTCAGGCCCGCGGTGACCCAGACGGCGGCCGGCCAGGTCCGGGGCGGCAGCGGACGGCGCAGGATGACGCCGGCCAGCAGCAGCGCGATCAGCAGCTCCAGGACGAAGATCGGCTGGACGATCGAGAGCGGGCCGTTGGCCAGCGCCAGCGCCTGGCAGCAGGCGGCGGCAGCCACCGCGACCATGCCGGCCAGCCAGACCCGCTGCCGCAGCAGCGCCGGAAACAGCCCCCGGCCCAGCCCGCGCAGCGGCACCCGCCCGGCGGCCTTGCGCTGCAGCACCGTGGCGAGCGCGTTGAACACCGTGGTGAGCAGCGCGAAGAGCACGGCCAGCGGGGTGTTCATGGGCCTCCAGACGCCGGGTGGTCGCGGGTCGGCGAAGGCGCCCGGGGCGCGCCGCCGATCACACTTCTCACCTTGCCACGAGTGATCGCTTCGGACGGGGCGATTTCGAGTCCGGTCACAGCTCGGCAAAGAAAACGGAATGGTCATTCCTGAACGGCTAGGGTGAGCCCGTATCGGAATGGCCGTTCCGTTTCACCGCACGATTTCCCGGAGGCTCCGATGGCGTCCCCAGCGCCGCGCACCCACCACCAAGTCACCTTCGCCGTCCTCGCCGCCGGCGTCGCCGCGTACGCCCTGCTGCAGTCCCTGGTGACGCCGGTGCTGCCGACGATCCAGGCCAACCTGCACACCAACCAGTCCACCGTGACCTGGGTGCTGACCGCCTACCTGCTGTCCGCCTCGATCTTCACCCCGATCATGGGCCGGATCGGCGACATGATCGGCAAGGAGCGGGTCTTCGTCGGCACGCTGATCGCGCTCGCCCTCGGCTCGCTGCTGGCGGCGCTGGCCGGCAACGTGCAGCTGATGATCGTCGCCCGGGCGGTGCAGGGGATCGGCGGCGGCGTGCTGCCGCTCGCCTTCGGCATCGTGCGTGACGAGTACCCCCGGGAGAAGGTCTCCGGCGCGGTCGGCACCATCGCCTCGCTCAGCGCGGTCGGCGCGGGCCTGGGCATCGTGCTGGCCGGGCCGATCGTCGACGCGCTGGACTGGCACTGGCTCTTCTGGCTGCCGATGATCCTCACCATCGTCGCGGCCGTCGCGGCCTTCTTCCTGGTGCCGCCGTCGCCGGTGCGCACCCCGGGGCGGATCAGCTGGCTGCCCGCGCTGCTGCTCTCGGCCTGGCTGGTCGCGCTGCTGGTGGCGCTCAGCGAGGCGCCCGAGTGGGGCTGGGGCTCGGGCAAGGTGATCGGGCTGCTGGTCGCGGCGCTGGTGCTGGCCGTGGTCTGGGTGTGGAGCGAGCGACGGGCGGCCGCGCCGCTGATCGACATGGACATGATGCGGCTGCCCGCGGTGTGGACCAACAACCTGGTCGCGCTGCTGATCGGCGTCGGCATGTACGCCGTCTTCGCCTTCCTGCCGGAGTTCGTGCAGACCCCGACGGTGGCCGGCTACGGCTTCGGGGCCGACATCACCCGCTCCGGGCTGATGCTGCTGCCCGCCACCGTCACGATGTTCCTGGTCGGCACCGCCGCCGGCGGCCTGGCCCGCCGGATCGGCGCCAAGACCGTGGTGCTGCTCGGCTGCCTGGTCGGCATGCTGGCGATGGTGATCTTCGCCTACGCGCACCAGCACGCCTGGCAGGTGTACGTCGGCACCGGCGTGATGGGCGTCGGCTTCGGCCTCGCCTTCGCGGCCATGTCCAGCCTGATCGTGTCGGCCGTCCCGGCCGAGCAGACCGGTGTCGCCAGCGGTATGAACGCCAACATCCGCACCATCGGCGGTTCGGTCGGCGCGGCGCTGATGGCCAGCGTGGTCACCTCGCACCCCGGCCCGGGCGGGCTGCCGCGCGAGGCCGGGTACACCAACGGCTTCGCCATGCTGGGCGGCGCGCTGCTGGTGGCCGCCGCGGCGGCGCTGCTGATCCCGGTGACGGGGCGCTCCCGCACCGTGGGCGGCGGCGCCGAGCTGCCTGCCGACGAGCCCGCCCACCCCCAGGCCGGGCTGGTGGCCGGCGGCACCCTGGTCGGCGACAAGCCGGAGTAGCACCGGTCGTGCCGGCTTCGCTCCCGGCCGACCTAGACTTCATGACCTGCGGGGACTTCATGACCTGCGGGGATGTCGGGCGCGCCAGGAGGAGGGACCACCGTGCGGGAGAGCGGGACGCGGACCGTGCGGCGGGATGCCGTGCGCAACCACCGGCTGGTGATCGACGCCGCCCGGGCGGTGATGTCCGAGTACGGCTCCGGCGCCAGCATGGAGCTGATCGCCTCGCGGGCCGGGGTCGGCGTCGGCACCCTCTACCGGCACTTCCCGAACAAGGAGAACCTGCTCGACGAGCTGGTCCGGCTGATCCTGGACGAGCTGATCGAGGCGGCCCGGTGCGAGCTGGAGCGTACCGACGGCAGTGGCCTGGAGCGTTTCCTGGCGATCCTCGGCCAGTCCTTCGCCGACCACCGCGGCTACGCCGACAAGGTCTTCGGCCGCCCGCAGCCCGAGCAGACCGAACAGCTGCGGGTGCTGCTCGGCGAGCTGCTGGCGCGGGCCCAGCGGCACGGCCGGATCCGGCCCGACGTGGCACTCGCCGACATCCAGACGACCGCCTGGGCGCTGCGCGGCATCGTGGACGCCGGCGACGCGGTGGCGCCCGGTGCCTGGCGCCGGCACCTGGAGCTGCACCTGGACGGGCTGCGCACGGCGGCGCAGGCGCGCTGAGCGGCGGGCTCAGCTCCCCGTGCTGATGTCCTCGCCCCAGCCGAACCGGCTGTTCAGCGCGCGCCCGAAGAGCGCGCCGCCGTAGACGGTGAAGCCCACCCCGATCAGCCAGGACTGGACCACCAGCACCGTGCCGACCGTGCCGTAGGAGACGGCGTTGGAGACCAGCAGCGGCGCGAAGACCAGCCGGGAGAAGAAGCGCAGCCCCGCCAGCGCGGCCATGGTGGACAGCGCGCCCGGCAGTAGCGTGCGCCACGGGACCCGGCCGCCCAGCAGCAGGCGCTGCAGCCACCAGAAGAGCAGCGCGCCGCCGAGCACCGTGGCGGCGATCCGCAGGCTGGGCTGCGCGTCGCTGCGGCTCCACGGGGCCCCGCTCCAGGCGGCGATCATGATGTAGGCGATCAGACCGGCAAGGCCGACCGCCTGCCGCCAGACCGTGTGCCAGCGGCCGCGCGGCAGCTGCCAGATCCGCTCGTAGGCGGTCTGCATCGAGGCCATCAGCGACAGGCCGAAGACGGCGAGCGCGGCCAGACCGAACCCGGTGGTGGTGCTGAGCACCTCGTGCTGGGAGGCGAAGAGCGCGCTGACCGCCTCGGTGCCGCGGGTGGTCAGGCCCAGGCCGTCGGTGATCCAGCCGGTGATCCCGTCGCCCCGGGTGGGCGAGGCGGCGGCGATCACCACCAGCAGCGGCACCAGGGTGACGAAGTAGAGCGCCGCGAACGCCATCGAGCGTTGCAGCAGCTCGACCTCGCGCCCCCGGTGCCACAGCTCGGTGGCGCATGCCCGCAGACCGTGCCAGAAGCTCACCAGCAGGTGGCCGTCGAGCAGCCCGGCGACCCGTCCGCGTGCGGCGTCGCGGGCGCCGTTCATCGATGGCACCCGCGGCCCGCCGACCGCGGGGGCGTGCTCGACTGCCTGCCCATCTCGACCACCTTCCTGGTGACCGCATCCCCGGTACCGGTCGGGTCATGCGCCAGGAACGGTGATTTCGCCCGCACGGCCGCCGGGTCGCTCAGGTTGCTCGGCCAAGTCGGCGGCCAGCAGCTCGGCCACCTCGGCCGGGGCCACCTCGCGGGTGACCAGCTCCACCAGCAGACGCTCGTAGCCGCGCAGCAGGTCGCCCAGCCGTGACCGGGGCAGCCGATGGGTGTCGGCCAGGGCCTCGATGACGATGCGCTCGGCGGTGCCGTAGATGTTGACGGAGAGGGTGATCCGGTCGTTGTCGGTGGCCTGGTCGGCGGGCCAGTCGAGCCGGGTGCCGGCGGTGGCGGCCAGGACGGCCCGCTGGTCCGGCAACGCGTGGACCGGCTGTTTCCTGGTCCACGCCCACATGTCGTTGAAGCGGCAGCCCAGCTCGAGCGGTGCGGCGCTGCGCCGCTGCAGGTCGTGGATCAGCGTGCGGGCCGCCCGGGGGTCGTGCAGGCAGTGCCGGGCGGTGTCGGCGAGGGCGGTGGCGGCGGTCGCGGTGAGCTCGGCGAAGCTCGCCACGCCGGTGTCCAGGGTGGCCCAGCCGGTCTGGCTCAGGCTGGTGATGGCGTACTGCGCGGCCGGGTCGGTGCGGCCCGCCGCAACCAGGGCGAAGGTGTGGCGCTCGGTGCCGGTGAGCGCGCGGGCGAGGGCGGCGGTGGCGGCGAGCAGCACGGCCGAGGTGCTGGTGCGGTGGCGGCGGGCGAGCACCCGCAGGGCCAGCGGGACGGCGGCCGACTCCAGGCGGCCGCAGAGGTAGCGCGGGTGGCCAGGCGGCGTCACCGGCGGCACCGGCGCGGGGAAGGCTCCGGGGGCGGCGGCCGCCAGTTGCTCGCGCAGCCGGTGCAGCGCCGCCGCGTTGCGCAGCATCCCCGCCGGCGACTGCTCGTAGGCGGCCTGGTCGGCCGGCTGCCACCGGGTCCACGGCGGCGGAGTGGCCGCGCCCGCCGCCGTGGCGTCGAGCAGTCCGGCGAGTTCGGCCATCAGCAGGTCGACGGCCCGCGCGTCGGCGGCGACGTGCGAGACCCCGAGGACGACCAGCGCCGGCGCGCCGGCCCGCGTCAGCAGGGTGAGCATCACGGGCGGTTCGCACGCGTGGTCGATCCGCCGGGTGACGACGGCCTGCTGCGCCCGCTCGACGGCGGCCTCGAAGGGCTCGCCGTCCGCGGCCGTCCAGTCGATCACGGTGAGCGGCACCCGGCCCTCGGACAGCACCTCCTGCACCACCGCGGCGCCCGGAGCCCGGTGGTACCGGCTGCGCAGCGACTCGTGACGTTCCAGCAGCACGCGCAGCCCGTCGACCACCGCGTCCGTGCCGAGGCCGGCCGGCACCGGGACCCGCCGGGACAGCACGAAGAAGGCCTTCACCTCCGGCAGGAAGCGGCCCATGTCGTCCCAGGTGGTGCGCTGGCCCCAGGCGAGCGGCGCGGTGCGGGCTCGGCCGCCGCCGAGGGAGATCTGACGGATCGTCACTTCGCCCATGTGGCAACCTCCTCGGCCCGAGTGGCCGGCGGCGCCGCAGCGGGAAGCAGCAGCCGGCGCACCGAGGTCAGGGTGTAGGCCAGGCCGACGCCCCAGCCCAGCACGACCGCCCACATCACGCCGTCGATCCCGAGCGGTCCGTGCAGCAGGTAGGCGGCCGGGACCTGGGTCAGCAGGAAGGCGAGCACGGTGCAGATCAGCGGCACGGCGGTGCGCCGGGCGCCGTTGAGGTAGCCGTGCACCACGACCATGACGGTGTAGCAGGCGAAGAACGGGTAGGTGATCAGGATGTAACGGGCCGTCAGCTCCCGGGCGCGCGGGTCCTCGGTGAACAGGCCCGCGATCGGGGCGCGGGCCAGCAGCACGACCGCCGAGACGACCGTGGTGAGGGCCAGGGTGAGCAGCACGGTCTGCCGAAGTCCGGTGCGGTTGCGGTCGGTTCGGCCGGCCCCCAGGTTCTGCGCGACGAACGCGCACAGACCGCCGGACAGGTCGAGGAAGAGCAGCGAGGTGAACAGCTCGAGCCTGGCCACCACGGTGAAGGCGGCCAGGCAGACCGCGCCGAACCGCGCGATGATCCAGACCAGCACCATGATGCCGAGCGCCAGCCCGATGTGCTGGATCGCCAGCGGGGCGCCGAGCCGCAGCGCGTCGGTGAGCTCGCGCCGGACGGCGGGGGCGGCGTCGCGTGGCCCCAGCGGGTGGGCGCGGCGGATGTGCAGCGCGCCCACCGCGAGGGCCAGCGTCGCGGCGCTGACCGTGGCCAGCGCCGCGCCCGCCACCCCCAGGTGCAGCCCGGCGACGAAGTACCAGGCCAGCGCGGCGTTCACCACGCTGCCCAGGCCCTGGATCCACATCGCGGCCCGGGCGGCGCCGAGACCGCGCAGGAAGGCGCTGACCGCCGCGCTGCCGAAGATCGCGGGAAAGCCGAATGCCAGCGTGTCCAGGAACGCCCGGCCCTGCCCGACCAGTTGACCGTGGATGCCGATCAGGTCGAAGGCGTAGCGGGCCAGCAGCACGGTGAGCAGCAGGCCGCCGATGCTCCACCCGACGCTGAACAGGGTCAGCGACCGGGCCACCGCGCGCACCCCGCCGCCGTCGCGGGCGCCCTTGAGGTGGGCCAGCCGGATGGTGAAGGCCGTGCCGATGCCGATGAACATGGCGTTCATCAGGTAGTACAGCGGCTGCCCGGCACCGACGGCGGCGAGGCCGTCGATGCCGACGTAGCGTCCGACGATGATGCTGTCGACCAGCAGGTAGCCCTGTTGCAGCAGGTCGGCCACGGTCAGCGGCAGGGCGAAGCCGACGATCCGGGAGAGCACGGGGCCCTGGGTCAGGTCCGCCACCGGGTGTCCCGGGCTAGGCACCGGCGTCGGCGAGCAGGTCGCCCGACGACTCGATGTGGTAGGCGATCTCGGCGATGGTCCGGTCGGCGAGCAGGTCGGCCACGTCGAACCGGACGTCCAGGCAGGCCGAGATGGTGCCGGCGACCGAGGCGGCCATGATCGAGTCCCCGCCCAGGTCGAAGAAGTCGTCCTCCAGGTCCAGCGCCGGGTAGCCGAAGGCCTGGGCCAGGCAGCGGGCGACCGTGCGCTCCACCGGCGAGTAGGCGCCGTCCGGGCGCCCGGTGAGCTCGACGGTGACCGCGTCGACGGTGCGCTTGATCCGCTCGGCGGCCTGGCGCAGCCGGCCCTCGGCGGCGGCGACGGCGGTCCGCACCTTGGCCTCGACCTCGGGTGCCAGCGCGACGTCGTACGAACCGAGCAGGTGGACCAGCTCGCCGCCGTAGTTGGTCTCGCCGGCGAAGACGCGGCTGCGGCCGGACCGCAACGCGGCGTCCATGATCGACAGGGCGGTCGTGGTGCGCAGGCCCTTGAACATGGTGTCGCCGCTGGTCCCGTAGTCCACTGCCATGCCGATCTCCTTCCAGGCGACCCAGTCGAGGGCGAGCACGTGGCAGTGCTCGTCGGCGTTGGCGCCGGCCAGCGCGTCCAGGTAGTAGTTGGCGGCCGCGTAGTCGCCCTGTCCGGGGGCCGGGAAGACGGCGGCGACCGAGGAGAAGTGCACGATGAAGTCGGGCCGGTTGCCCCGGGTGGCCTGGTCGAGGACGAACGCGCCGTGCAGCTTCGGGCGCACCACCGCCTCGAAGTCGGCCGGTTCGCGGAACAGCAGGCTGCTCTCGCCGGGCAGGCCGGCGGCGTGCACGATGCCGTCGATCCGCCCGTACCGCGCCAGCAGTTCGGCCATCGTGGCGGCCAGCGCGGTGGGGTCGCCGGTGTCGGTGCGGCGCACCTCCACGGTGGCGCCCAGCGCCAGCAGCTCCTCGACCGCCCTGACCCGTGCCGCCATCGGATGCCGGTCCGGGCCCGCGGCGAGCACGGCGGGCCACTCCTCGCGCGGCGGCAGGCCGGAGCGGCTGAGCAGCACCAGGGTGAGGTCGGTGCGCGACTCGGCGAAGAAGCGGGCGACCGCGAGGCCGAGCGCGCCGGTGCCGCCGGTGACCAGGTAGACGCCGCCCGGCTTGAGGTAGCCGGGCGGCGCGGTCCCGGTGGGCTCGTCGGCGTCGGTTCGCTCAACGCCGGTCCGCCCGGCGTCGGTTCGTGCGAGTTCGGGCAGCTCGGCGAAGACCTCGCGCAGCCGCCGGTCGCCGCGCAGCGCGAACACCCCGAGCTGAGGCGAGACGAGTTGGCCGCCCAGCGCCGCGGCGGGCACGGCGTCGTCGATGTCGACCACCATGGTCCCGAGGTACGGGTACTCGCGGGTGACCACCTTGGCCAGGCCCACCGCCGCCGAGTTCTCGACGGCGCAGGCCTCGCCCTGCTCGGTGGGCAGGGCCTGGCGGCTCAGCACCACCAGGGTGGCCTTCACGCCGTGCGTCATCAGGGACTTGGCCAGCTGGAAGAGGCTGTACAGGTTCGCCCGCACCCGGCGGTCGAGCTCGGCCACGTCCTCGGCCGGGCCGCGCTCGAAGCAGAGCGCGTGCACCACATGGGTGTACTCGTGGTCCAGGACCAGTTGGGCGACCCGGTCGAGGGACTCGGCGTCCAGCGTGAAGCGGTCGGGGTCCGCGGCGCTCGGCGCCTGGGCCGCCTGATCGGCCAGCCGCAGCACGCGCAGCTCGTGGGCGCCGGCCGCCGCGGTGAGCGCGGTGTGCGCCGCGCCGTCGGGGCCGACCAGCGCGAGCATCCGCACCGGCGTCGTCGGGGCGGCGGGCTCGGGCGCCGGACGGAACTCGACGGCGTGGGTGACCGGGTGCCGCTCGACCGGCGCGACCGAGAGCTTGGCCCGCCAATCCGGCGGGAAGTCGACCCAGCAGCTGGTGTCGTCGTACTCGTAGCCGGGCAGGTCGACGATCCGCGGGGTGCGGGAGTCCGCCCCGGGCGGCGGGTCCAGCGGGCCGCCGGCCAGCCAGGAGGTGGCCGCGGTGACGAGTTCGGCATCGGCCCGGGCGCCGCGGTCGGTCAGGGTCCCCTCGGCGCTCTCCGCCAGCCCCGCGCGCAGCTGCGCGACGCCGTCGGCGATCACCGCGAGCCGGTGGCGGTGCCCGGCGCGCGACACCCGGACGGTGTGGCAGGCGTCGGCGAACTCGACCCCGGCCAGGCCGCCTTGGTCGATGAACGCGAGGTACCTCAGCACCAGCCGGGCGAGCGAAGCCGGGGTGGCCGCGCTGAGCGTGAAGAGCTGCGGGCCGGGCGCGGCGGGCGGCACGGCCGGCGCGAGGTACTCCTCCAGGACCACATGGGCGTTGGTGCCGCCGAGGCCGAACGCGCTGACGCCGCTGCGCCGGGGGCCGGCCGCCGCCCAGGGCCGGGCGGAGGTCGGCACGTAGAGCGGGCCGGCCGCGAAGTCGATCTTCGGGTTGGCCACCTTGAAGTTGGCCAGCGGCGGGATGGTGCGGTACTTCACCGTGAGGGCGGCCTTGATCAGCCCCACCACCCCCGAACTCTCGAAGAGGTGGCCGATGTTGGCCTTCACCGCGCCCACCGCGCAGAACTGCGGGTCGGCGGTGTGCCGGGCGAACGCGCGTCGCAGGCCCTCGTACTCGACCGGATCCCCGACGCTGGTCGCCGTCCCGTGCGCCTCGATGTAGCCGATGCTGCGCGGGTCGACGCCCGCGTCGCGCCAGGCGGCGAGCAGCAGTTCCGCCTGCGAGTCGGAGTCGGGGTTGGTGATCCCCTCGGTGCGGCCGTCGTGGTTCACCGCGCTGCCCTTGATCACGGCATGGATCCGGTCCCCGTCGGCCTCGGCCTCGGCCAGCCGTTTGAGCACCACCGCACCCGCGCCTTCGCCGAAGCCGGTGCCGTCGGCGGACTCGTCGAAGGTGCGGGTGATGCCGTCGGCCGCCTCGATGCCGATCCTGGTGTGCGGGTGCTTGACCGGCGCGAAGACGATCCGGGCGCCGCCGACCACGGCCAGGTCGCAATCTCCCACCAGGAGCGCGTTCTTGGCCTGGTGGACGGCGACCAGCGAGGCGGAGCAGGCGGTGTCGACCACCAGGCTGGGGCCGCGCAGGTCCAGCACGTGCGAGAGCCGATTGGCCATCATGGTGGGGATGTTGCCGGTGAGCGCGAGCTGGGCGAGCGCCGGGTCGATCCGGCAGACGTAATCCAGGTACGTGGAGCCCGGGTTGGTGGCGAACCCGACGAAGACGCCGGTCCGGCTGCCGCGCGCCCGCTCGCCGGTGTGCCCGGCGTCCTCCAGCGCGCGGTACATGGTGCGCAGTGCGAGCCGCTGGTGCGGGTCGGTGGTGGCGGCCTGCTTGGGGTTCATCCCGAAGACGGCGTAGTCGAAGCCGTCGACCTCGTCGAGGTAGCAGCCGTCGTAGTAGTCGACCTCGGGGTCGGTGACCGGCTCGACGGTCGTCGCCCGCGCAAAGCGGACGTACTCCGCCAGTCGGCGGCCCCGGTCGGCGGGGAACGGCCGGGTCAGGCTGCTGCCGGAGCTGATGATCCGCCAGTACGCCGCGAGGTCGCGGGCGCCCGGGAGGTCGATGCCGATGCCGATCACGGCGATGTCCGTGCTTGCGTGCGCTGCGCTCATGGGAGTCAGCGGATTCCTTCCGTGAGGGGCAGCAGGGTCCGCCCGTTGACTTCGTCGAAGCGGGAGACCCCCGCCGCGCGCAGGCCGCGCACCGTGCGGATCCACTCCACCGGCGTGGAGACCTGACGGCTCAGCAGGTCGACCGCGTCGGCCGGGTCGAAGAGCTCGCCGGTGACGCTGGAGTGCACCGGCAGCTGCCCGGCCGTGAACGCGCACCCGCGCAGCAGCTCGGCGAGCGCGGCCTCGACCGGCTCCATCAGCGGTGTGTGGAACGGCCCGCTGACGTTGACCCGGACCACCCGGGCGCCGGGCAGCGTCGCCATCGCCTTGGTGGCGACCAGCAGTTCCGCGCTGTCGCCCGCGATGGTGGTCTGCAGGTCGGCGTTCCGGTTGGCGATGTACACCTTGGAGAGCTGGGTCTCCCGCAGCGCCCGTTCCACCAGTACGCCCGGCACGCCGACCACCGCGGCCATCCCGCCGCCGGTCACCTGCGCCATCAACTCGGCGCGCCGCCGCACCAGCACCAGCGCGTCCAGCAGGTCCAGGCAGCCGGCGAGCACCAGCGCGTTGTACTCGCCCAGGCTGTGCCCGGCGAGGCGGTCGTAGGCACCGGGACGCTCCGCCAGCAGCTTGCGGCCGAGCAGCGCGTTGACGAAGAAGACGGCCGGCTGGGCGTAGCGGGTGTCGCGCAGCCGGCGCTGCTCGTCACGCAGGCACAACTCCTCGACGGAGTATCCGAGTACGGCGTTCGCGGCCGCGGTGAGCTCGCCGAACTCCTCGAACAGCCCGGCGCCCATCCCGCGGCGCTGGACGCCTTGCCCGGGGAAGAGTAGGCAGTGCATCGGTCACCTTCCTTGCAACGAGGCCCGCGGGCCGGAGTCGAACCGCAGCCTGCGGCCCGCGGGGCGCAGGCAGTCGCGGGTGAACATCCGCGCGGCGGGGCCGGGGCCGAAATCGACGGCCCGTTCGGGTGCGTACGCGGCCATCGCCTGGGCCACGGCGGCCGGCCAGTCCACCGGGCGCACCAGCATCAGGCTGGTGAACTCGGCGTCCAGGTCCGCCGATTCCTGCAGATTGCGGGGCGCGTCGGTGGCCTGGACCGGAAACCTGAGCTGCGCGCCGCTCGGCCCGGCCCCGAGGTAGCCGCGGTCGCGCTCCTCGCGGTGCAGCGCGGGTGCCAGCCGGGTGCTGTGGAACGGCAGCGTGTTGCGCAGGAAGCTCCACCTCGCGCCCGCCTCGGCGAGGAACCGCTCGTGCCGGAAGTGGAAGTCCAGCAGGTCCTGGGTCCGGCCGCTGAGCAGTTGGGTCTGTGGCGAGGCGACCAGCCCGACCTCGACGGCCGGTGCGGTGCCCGCCGGATCGGCCCGCACGTTGTGCCGGGTGACGGCCGCGGCCAGCACGCCGCGCTCGACGCCGGTGACCGAGGCCATGGGCGCGGGGCGGTGGGCCTGTGGCCGGTCGTGCAGGTATCGGCGCACCAGCTCCGGGTCGACGGTGTCCGCCCGGGTCAGCTGCTGGGCTCGGACCAGGGCGAGGACGACCAGCCGCATGGACCGGGCACACAGGTCGAGGAAGGCGTCGGGTCGGCGCGCGCCGAGGCCCGCGACGATCGCCGCCTGCAGGCCCAGACTCAGGCCGAGCGCGCCGACCACCTCGCGATGTTCGACGGGCGGCGCGACCCGGCCGGTCGGCTGGAGCCGGCAGAGCTGGAGCGCGTGGGTGCAGACGCCCGCGCTGATCGAGTCGGCCGGCGCCGTGGCCGGGGCGGTGGGTGCGCGCAGCCAGGCCCGCAGCGGCACTCCGGCGGGCAGCTGCTCCTGGTACGCGGCGCTGCCGACATGGTCGAGCGTGGTCTCCACCGCCTCGCACACGACGGTGAAGAAAGCGCGGTTCTCCGGTTGTGCGGACAGGTCGCGCAGTTCCGTGATCAGTTCGGCGCAGGAACCGCCGAGACCGTCGAACAGCAGCAGTGTGCGCATTGTTCACCCAGGGGTCGTCGGGCATTGGCCGGGCGGTGCGGGGAATTGCTCGAATCGCGGGGATCCGGGCTGGTGCGCTGAACCGGAAATGGCGCGCCGGGCGCCGGGCGGGAAATGGCACGGAGAAATGCCGCGGGCCCGATCGAGCGTGGTCGGGAGCGGTCGGTGGCGCGCGGAACTCGGACGGCGGCTGGGAGGCGAAACCTGTACTCGGGTTCGCTTTCAGCTGGGACGCGGACTCGGCCGACTTGGGCCGGATCTATCGTCATGGCTGTGTCAGACAGTCGTCATCGTCACTTCTGACAGTCCTGGCCCGCCGTGTCGCGCTTCGGCCCCCGCCCCGGCCCCGCCCGCGGGCCGGGGCCGGCATCAGACGAGATCGAGGACCGGCAGCCGGGCGCTGGCAGGCCGCAGGGTCTCGGTGACATGCACGCAGCCCAGCAGGCCGTAGGTGCCGACCACCGCCGCCTCGACCCGGCTGCCGAGCGCGAGCTTGTCGAAGATCGAGCTGACATGCGCCCGCACGGTGCGATGGCTGATGAACAGCTCGGTGGCGATCTCCGCGTCGCTGTAGGCCGAGGCGATCAGCAGCAGGACCTCGCGCTCCCGCTCCGACAGCCGCACCAGAGCGGCCAACGTGGGCGCGAGCTCCCGCCCTCTGAGTCTCCCGGTGCTGCATACGCAGCGGTTGCCGCTGTCCGATTCAGCATTTTCCAGGCGCATTTATGGCCTTCCGCTTATCTGCGGCGACTTCGACGACGGAGGGTGTCCGGCGAAAAGGTGTCCGGGCGTATCGAGAGGGCGGCTCTGTCGATAAAACGGAGACCGCCCTCCGCACGAGGATGGCGCGATCCCCCCGGGTGAGTCAAGGTCGGCTTGATCCCTTTTCGGCCTGGCCGTGCTATTGCGTCCGGGAGTGCGTCGCGGTGTCTTGCGGAAGCTCCGTCACTCTGTTCCCACGATTGGCCGCCCGCCAGTTCCGCCCCGGCGGTCGTCGGGTGTTTTGGCTGGTTCTCAACCCCGTCCGGCAGGAATTCCCGGGGCCCGCCGCCCGCTTCGGGCTGCGATCCGCTGGGCGAAGGTCCACGCTGGGCATGTGGCGCCGGTGCGGGCCTTGATCCGGTAAGGAGGAGCTCATGTCGGAGGAGACGTTGATGGGCGACCAGGTGTACCAACCGGACGGCTCCGAGGTGCAGGACGACATCGGCCCGTTGGAGCCGGAGGACACCCTGATCGACCGGGGCCTGGACTCGGCCCTGGACGAGGGCTACGCGCCGCTGGACCGCCCGGTCGCGGTGAACCGCTACGGCACCACGGCGGCCGAGCAGCACGACGGGGAGAGCCTGGATCGGCGGTTGGCCGCCGAACTGCCCGAGATCGTGACGCCGGACGGCGACGGGATCGGCGACACCTACGGCACCGACGCGGAGCCGGTCGACTCCGAGGCGGGGGAGACCCGCACCGGCCGGCTGATCGCCTGCGACGGCGCGCGCACCGAGCAGATCGCGGACGACCGGGGCATCTCCGGCGGCGCGGCCTCGGCGGAGGAGGCCGCGATGTACACCACGGACGATCCCGAAACGTACAAGTACGCCGACTGACGCCGACCGACTGCCTGACGTCGACTGACCGCCGATCGGATCCGATCGGCGGTCAGTCGACGTCAGCTCACTGGGGCTCCAGCACCACCCAGACCTGCCCGGGGTGGAAGTTCAACGGCTGCCCGGCGAAGCTGAACGAGGTGCCGCCGTTGGGGTCGGTCCTGGACCAACTGCCTTGGTACGCCTTGCCGTCCCGCAGTACCACCGCCTGCCCGCTGCCGACGGTCGGCGCGTAGGGGGAGAGCACCCCGGGGGAGTCCATGAAGCCGCGCGGCGACGTGGTCTCGGCCACCTTCTGCACCACGATGGTCGGCGCGCCCATCTGCCCGGCGTCGGTGGTCATGGCCGGCTTGCCGTCCATCGCCACCAGGTACTTGTCCTGCGCGGCGGACCAGGTGAAGGTGAACGAGGCGGCCGGCATCGTCGCGGTGAAGCTGTCGGTCGGCGTACCGCCGTCCGGCGCCGGGCCGAACTTGAACCCGATGTCCTTGGCCTGGGCCGAGTCCGGGAAGGTGTGCAGGATCCCCGAGGGCCGCACGTACAGGTTGTACGGAGCGACGTTGCCGGTGCCCCGGAAGTACGAGGAACTGTCCTGTTGCGGAGAGGCGTTGAAGATGTTCGCGTCGCTCAGCACCGGCAGGAACCGGCTCAGCGCGCCGGAGTAGGCGAAGTCGACCTTGCCGTACTGCTGCAGGATCGGCAGGTCGCTCTCGCGGGCGCTGCGCACCGGGCCGACGCTGTCGCCCGGTGGCAGGTGGTTGCTGTCGAAGATGGTGAGGAACCGCGAGAGCCCACCCTCCACCTCGATCGCGTAGACCACGTCGGCCGAGTTGATCCCGGTCTGCGGGCGGGCGTTGACGATGTTGTCGACCTTCACCGCGACGATCTGCCCGGCCGGGCCTGGCAGTCCGGTGAGCGGTGAGAGCCCGCCGGCGGTGCTGGACGACGCGCTGGGTGTCGGCGAGGTCGTGGGGTGCGACTTCGCGCTGCTGCCGCAGCCGCCGACGCCGATCAGCGCCAGTGCGAAGGCCGCGGCCACGGGAGCGGCGAACCTGCGCCGCGGGAAGTTCGGCATTCCGAGACCACCTCCTGCCCCCGCTTCACTGTAATGGGCCCGTTCGGACCGGGCGCGGGCAACTGGGGAACCGGGCAAGCCCGGTGGGTGCCGAGCGTCGACCGGGCGAGAGCAGGCCGGATCGCCGCTCCCGCCCGCCGACCCGGCGCGCACTGTGGGATGCGGCTCGAGGGAGGAGGCTGGAGGGGAGAGGGTTCGGCTGGTGCGGAGGTGGCCGTCGTGATCGTGGTACTGGTGTTGATGGCGGCCGTGCTGGCGGGCAGGTGGGTGGGGCGGGCGGTGCGAGGTCTGGTGCGGTTCATCGGGCGGCGCCGGCGTCGAACGGCGGAGCTGCGCGCGCTGCCCGCCGTGGTCGGCCCGGGGCTCACCCGGGAGGAGGCCGAGTGCCTGCTGGCCGCGGCGCTGCTGGCGGGGCTGGTCGCGCGCGAGGAGTACCGGGAGTCCCTGACGTGTCTCGCACGGGCCGATGACGTGCGCAGTCCGCTGTCGGTGCCGTCGCTGCGCCGGGAGTGACGGGAGTATCCTGGAACGAGGCCCGCAGGGCGAGCGAGGGAGTTCGACCGGATGAGGGTCTCGGACGGCGAGTGGGGATTCGCGGCCGGGACTGTGCTGGACCGGCCGGGCTGAGAGGCTGGAAGGTCTGTGAGACCGGAAGGCGACCTCCACCACCTGACCCGGACAATGCCGGCGCAGGGAGCCCACCTTGCGGGTCCTGGGGTGTGCGCGGCCCTTCCCGGTCCGTCGAGCAGCACAGCCGGCTATGGCATCAACCCGCCGCGGCGTTCCCATACTTGGGACGAGATCCGGGCGAGCAGCCGGGCCGCCGGGTCGACCACGTCGTCGCCCGAGGCGAGCGGGCCGGTGTAGCAGACGGCGAGCGTGTAGGGCGCGGCGTCCTCGGGGTGGACCAGCGCGACGCTGTTGCGAACTCCGTCGATCCAGCCGTTCTTGCACGCGGTCCGGGTGCCCGGTGGCAGCCCGGCCGCGAGGTCCACGCGGTGCACATTTCCTTCGAGGACGGCCAACTCCTCGGCGTGCAGTGACTCCAGCAGCCGGATGAGGTCACGGGCGGTGACCCGGTTGAGAAGCCCGACGGCACTGGCCGGGGCGTCCTCGATGCCGCGCGGGGTGCTGCTGCCGGTGGCGCCGGCCCGCTGCCAGACCTCGGCCACCGCCGGCACCCCCACCTGCGCCAGGCAGAGGTTGGTGGCCAGGTTCGACGAGTGGGTGATCATCCGCTCGGCGAGCCAGCGCAGCGGTGCACTCGCGCCGAGCAGTCCCCAGGGACGCGGATCGCTGTCCTGGTCGGGTGAGTTGGCGTAGTGGCCGCCGACCGCCGAGACGAAGTCGTTGTGGACCGGAACCGGCAGGTCGAGGTCGATCCCGCTGCGGTACAGGGCCGCGAGCACGGCCACTTTCATCGTGCTGGCCGCCACGTGCGGCACGTCGGCGTTCCGCAGCAGGACCGGGGAGCCGCGCCAGGGTGCGAGGGCGATCGAGAGCACGCCTCATGCTACGCCTTGGCGCGCTCGGTATGGTGACAGGCTGTCACCATACCGACGGCCACGTCACGACCGGGCGGGAACGTCACAGCCGAGCGTGCGAGCCGATGTCCGCCGTGAACTCCTCGATCATCGCCGCGGTGACGGTCGGCCGGCACTGGCCGATCGCCCCCAGGTAGTCGTCGGTCCCCGCACCCGCGGGCTGGCCGGGGCCGGTCAGGTCGCGCTCGAAGGCCGCCTGGGCCGCGATCCGGGCCGCGTGTTCGATGTCGGCGGGGGTGAACAGCTCGCTCGCCGCTACCAGGACGTCGAGGTCGACGTCCGTCCTCGGCCCGGCGTACCGGGTCCAGATGGCGGCGCGGGCGGCGGCGTCGGGGGTGCCGATCGGGATCAGGTAGTCGAACCGGCCCGGGCGCAGGAAGGCCGGATCGAGGCTGCGGATCGAGTTGGTGGCGCAGACCAGCAGGCGCTCGTCGCCCTCGCGGAAGCGGGGGATCAGCTTGAGCAGTTCGTTGGTGACGCCGTGCATGCCGCTGCCGGCGGCCGGGCCGTCGCCGCGCACCGGGGCGATCTCCTCGACCTCGTCGATGAAGACCAAGGCCCGTTCGAGTTCGCCGATCCGGGCGAAGGCGGTGCGCAGCGCGGCGGCGAGATTGCCCTCGTCCGCGAGCCGGGAGGGCAGCAGCTCGACGAACGGCCAGCCGAGCCGGGAGGCGATGGCCCGGGCGAAGGTGGTCTTCCCGGTGCCGGGCGGGCCGAACAGGGTGATCGCCCGCGGTGGCCGCACGCCGTGGCGGGCGGCGCGTTCCGGCTCGGCGAGCGGCAGGACCACGCGGCGCTCGATCAGGTCCTTCTCGGCCGCCATGCCGGCCACGGCGGCCCACAGGTCGCCGGACACCAGCCGGCCGCCGAGCTCCTCCAGCAGGTCGGTGGCCGAGCCGCCCGCCGGCTCGACCTTCTCGAAGTACGCGGCGGCCGGGCGCCGCTGGTAGCCGGCGTTGCGCAGGCCCTCGCCGAGCAGCTCCTCCTCGGGCAGCACGTAGGCGATCCGCCGCACCCGCGCGGCGACCAGTCGCCGCTCCAGCTCCCGCAGCAGCGCGCTGGCCAGGCCCCGGCCGCGCCAGGCGGGGGCGATGGCGATCCGCATCACCCAGCCGCGGTCGCCGGCCAGGCAGGCGAGCGCGGCCCCGATCGGGGTGCCCTGGTGGACGGCGACCACGGCGGGTTGCCGCCCGGTCAGCGCGCCGATGCACTCGGCGAGCGAGAAGACCGACTCCTGGCCGAGGCCGGCCGTGCTGTCGATCAGGTGGACGACCGCCGCCAGGTCCTCCTCGCGGTAGTCGTGGATCAGCCAGTTCACGCGTGCCACCCTCTCGTCCGTCCGCCGTGGTCCCCGAACGCTAGGGCCACCGCCGGATCGAGGTCGCTGGACAGAGCGGACAAGCCACGGCCGGCAACCCGACGAATCGCCCCTGGCCCGAAATGCCGGCACAGCCCGCAGCAGACGGGAAACGCGAAGCGGCGGCGCCGGGAAACCCCGACACCGCCGCTCCTCGGCGAAACCGTCGCCGTCCGTCAGCCCGCCGGCTGCCCCTCGGTCTTGGGCAACAGCGTGTAGGTCGGGTTGGCGATCGTCAGGTTCCCGTCCGTGTTGCCGATCATGCCCTCGGCGCGCAGCCGCACGCCGGGGCTTATGCCCGGCACGTCACGCCGGCCGAAGAAGACCAGGGTGATGCCGCCGGTCTCGTCGTAGAGCTGGCACTGCAGCTGCGGCACGCCCGAGACGGGGGTGACGTGCACCGAGCGCACCTGGCCCTCGACGCTGGCCCGCTCGCGCCAGACCAGGTCGCGCATCTGGGTCAGACCGTCGGCGCGGGGCGCCGGCACGGTCTGCGGGTCCGCGGTCGGCGCGTCGACCGGCAGGGGCTGCACGCGGTGCTCGGCGGGGCGGGCACCTCCGGCGGCATGGGCAGCCAGGTCCGCCGCCACGCCCTGCTGGCTGTCGGTGTCCAGGTCGTCGATCGCCTGGCTGACGTCGAACGGCACGATGGTGGCCGCCACGTTCGGCAGTCGGCTGGCCGCCTGGGCGATCCGGTCGCCGACCCGGGCGTGCAGCAGCCGGCCGATCAGCGTGCCGTACGCGCGGCGCGGGATGACCAGGGTGACCCGGGTGCGGCCGTCGGCCGTGGCGCGGGCCGCGAGCTCGGCGGTGGCCCGGCGCAGCCGGCGGTCGGGGCAGTCGATGATCTCCAGCGGGACGTCCGCGGCGCGGCTCTCGTCCCACTGGGCGCGCAGCCGTTCGGCGGCCCGGTCGTCGACCATGAAGTGCACCGCGCGCAGCTCGGTGGGCCGCAGGCTGCGGCCGTGGTGCAGGGCGCGCAGCACGGACAGGTCGAGCCGGTCGACCAGGATGAAGACGGTGCTGCGGTTGGGGCTCGGCAGGCTCGCCGAGGCGGGCGCGGTGGCCAGCGCGGCACTCTCGGCCCGGTAGCGGGAGTTGGTGCGGATCAGCGCCCAGACGCCGATCGGGAAGATCACCACGACCGTCCAGGCGCCCTCGGTGAACTTGGTGACCGCGAAGATCACCACGACGGCGGCCGAGGCCACCGCGGCGGCGGCGTTCACCGCGACCTTCGCCATCCGGTTCTTCTCCTGGCGGTTCCAGTGGTACTTGACCAGCCCACTGGCCGCCATCACGAAGCCGGTGAAGACGCCGATCGCGTAGAGCGACACCAGCTGCGTGAGGTTGCCGCGGGTGACCAGCAGCAGCACCAGCGACACGCCGGTGAGCACGATGATGCCGTTGGAGAAGGCGAGGCGGTGGCCGCGGATGGTCAGCTGCCGGGGCAGGAAGGAGTCCTCGGCGACGAAGCTGGCCAGGAACGGGAAGCCGTTGAACGAGGTGTTGCCGCCGGTGTAGAGGATCAGCGCGGTGGCGATCTGGACGAAGGCGAACATCACCGAGCCGAAGCCGCTCTGGCCGAACACCAGGTGCGCTTCCTGGGCGAGCACGGTCGGGCTGCCCGAGCTGAACGGCACGGCGTGGGTCTGCCAGGCCAGCACGGAGACGCCGAGCACCAGGGTGCCGAGCGTGGCGCTCATGATCACCAGAGTGCGGCGGGCGTTGTTGCCCTGCGGCTCGCGGAACGCGCTGACACCGTTGGAGATGGCCTCCAGGCCGGTCAGCGAGGAGCCGCCGTTGGCGAAGGCGCGCGCCAGGACGAAGAGCGAGGCGAAGGTCAGCAGCCCGTTCGTCGAGTGGCCGATGTCGATCACGCCGGAGGCGTGCAGGTCGGCGGTGGACAGCTGCGGCAGGCTGCCGGTGATCAGCCGGAAGATGCCGACGACCACGGTCAGGCCGGTGGCCAGGATGAACAGGTAGGTCGGCAGCGAGAAGGCCTTGCCGGCCTCGCGGATGCCGCGCAGGTTGCCGTAGCAGAGCAGGCAGACCACGCCGAGGGTGATGTACAGCTTCTCCGAGTCGATGTTCGTGTGGAACAGCAACTGGAGCATCGAGGCCACCGCGTCGGTGCCGGCCGCCGTCTGCACGGCGACCGTGACGATGTAGTCGATGAGTAGTGCGACCGCGGCGACCTGGGCCACCCGCGGGCCGAAGTTCTCCCGGGCCACCACGTACGAGCCGCCGGCCCGGGTGTACGTCATGACGACGTCGCGGTACGAGAGCGTGAGCAGCAGCAGCAGCGCCAGGATGACGCCGGTCACCGGCATCACCAGTGCGAAGCCCAGCACGCCGAACGTCGGCACCAGCACGGTGAGCATCTGCTCGGTGCCGTACGCACTGGAGCTGATGCAGTCCGGCGCCAGCACACCGAGGGCGATCGGCTTCGAGAGCTTCTCGTTGTGCAGCTCCGAAGTCACCAGCGGCGGCCCGAGCAGGACCTTCTTCACCCGGTAGCCGAGGCTCTCCGGCAGGTCGACTTCAGGCGGCAGCACGCCGGGTCCGGTGGCCGCGCCAGGGGGGCGCTCCGGCGCCACGGCGGTCGCATTGTCATTTTGCACCTGCACTGCTTAGCGCGTTCTTGACGTCAAAAGCCAGTTGGCGGCGCGTCGCTGCCCATTCTTGACGCGTTCTTATCGGGCCCGGTGTGGCGCAACTCACTTGGTGTTATAGCCGCGTTATTTCGGCGTGCTCTTCGCGTGTTCTCGACGTCGGCGTCCCGAGGACGGCGGCCGGGAAAGCCGAGACGGCTGAGCCCCCTGCTCGGGGCTCAGCCGTCTCGGTCCGTCTTCGTGGGTGGCGCCGCCCTCGGTCAGTCGGCCGTGGCGATCAGCGGTTCCAGCAGCACCTCGGGCTTGGCGCGCTGGAAGGCGTTCAGGTGCCACTTGTCGGCGAACAGTGCCAGCAGCACGTCGTCCGAACGGCGGGTGAGCACCTCGCCGTCGGTCAGCCGGGCCTTGCCGAGCTCGGCGGCGCCGGCCGCGTCGGTGACCCGGGCGAGCCGGTACGAGAGGTGGTCCAGCGTGATGGGGGAGGAGAACTCGTGCTCCATGCGGTGCAGCACGACGTCGAACTGCATCGGGCCGACCGCCGCCATCACCGGCGCCTGGTCACCGCGCCGGTCGGAGACCAGCACCTGGACCACGCCCTCCTCGTCCAGCTGCGAGACGCCCTTGCGGAACTGCTTGGAGCGGCTGATGTCCTTGGGACGGGCCACCGCGAAGTACTCGGGGGCGAAGGCCGGCAGCGCGGGGAACTCCGCCTTCCGGCCGGTGAAGAGGGTGTCGCCGACCCGCAGCTGGCTCGCGTTGATCAGGCCGACCACATCGCCGGGGTAGGCGGTGTCGACCACGGTGCGCTCGGCACCGAACACGGTGTGCGCGTACTTGGTCGCGAACGATCGGCCGCTGGCGGCGCGGGTCACGTTCATGCCGCGCTCGAAGACGCCGGAGCAGACCCGGACGAAGGCGATCCGGTCGCGGTGCGCCGGGTCCATGTTGGCCTGGATCTTGAACACCAGGCCGGAGAACTCCTCGCCCACCTCGCGCGCCCCGCCCTTGGCCAGCGGGCGCGGGCCGGGCGCCGGAGCCAGGTCGACCACGGCGTCGAGCAGCAGCTTCACGCCGATGTTGGTCAGCGCGGCCCCGAAGAAGACCGGGCTGATCTTGCCGGACTCGAAGGCCTCCTGGTCGTAGCCGGGGCCGGAGGAGAGCACCAGCTCCAGCTCCTCCAGGGCGTTCGCCCAGTCCTCGCCCTCCTGCTCGGCGGCCTGCTCGGCGGTCAGCTTCTCCTCGATCGCCGCGTGCGTGCCGGCCGGCACCTTGGTGTACCGCAGCATCTGCTCGGTGTTCTCGGCCTCGACCAGGCCACGCAGGTTGCCGGCGTCGCCGACCGGCCAGACCACCGGCACCGGGGTGATGCCCAGGTGCGTCTCGATGTCCTCCAGCAGGGTGAGCGCGTTGCGACCGCGGCGGTCCCACTTGTTGATGAAGGTGATCACCGGCACACCGCGGTGGCGGCAGACCGCGAAGAGCTTGCGGGTCTGCTCCTCCAGGCCCTTGGCCGCGTCGACCAGCATGATCGCGCAGTCGACGGCCGCCAGCACCCGGTAGGTGTCCTCGGAGAAGTCGGCGTGCCCGGGGGTGTCGACCAGGTTCATCACGTGCCCGCGGTGGTCGAACTGCAGCGCCGCCGAGGTCACCGAGATGCCGCGCTCGCGCTCCAGCTCCATCCAGTCGCTGGTCACCCCGCGCCGCCCGCCCTTGGCGTGCACCGCGCCCGCCGAGGTGATCGCCCGCGCGTGCAGCGCCAGCGCCTCGGTGAGCGTGGACTTGCCCGCGTCCGGGTGGCTGATCACGGCGAAGGTCCGCCGGCGGCCGGCCTCGTTGAGGACCTGTTGGACGGGGACGGGCTGTTCGTTGCTCACGTGTCTCCTCGCGGGCTGGGGGTCCCCCCGGCCGGAGGCTGGGGGAGGGCATCAGGCCGGTGATGCCTCTCCGTACCTGCTGATCCGTACCTGCTGAGCCCGGCGTCTGGTCCGCAGGCCCGAGGGTCGATTCTATTAGGCCGGACGGTGTGACCTCGAACCTCGTGCTGAGCGCCCCGCGCGAACCGGTCGCCCCCGGCGATCGCCGCCTCCCGCGCGCGGCGCCGAGCCGCCTCACCGTCGCTGCGCGGGTGGCCACTTGACGATCAGTCGGCACTGACCCAGGCTCCCCGCATGGATTTCAGCGATGCGCGGAACGAGGACGAGACCTGCGAGGTGCTGGTGGTCGGTGCCGGCGCCACCGGGCTGACCCTGGGCTGTGACCTGGCCAGGCGCGGCGTGCGGGCCCTGGTGATCGAACGCAGTGACGCGCTCTTCCCCGGCTCGCGCGGCCGCGGGGTGCAGCCGCGGACCCAGGAGGTCTTCGACGACCTCGGCGTGATCGACGCGGTGCGCGCGGCCGGCGGCCCGCTGCCGCGGGTCCTCAGCCGCCTGCCGGACGCGACCCGGAAGGTCTGGGACCTGGTGGCGCCGGCCCCGGCCCGAGCGGGCGTGCCCTACCCGGTGGGCTGGATGCTCCCGCAGTGGCGCACCCAGGAGATCCTGCACGCCCGCCTGCGGGAGCTCGGCGGCGAGGTCGAATTCGGCACGGCGCTGTTCTCGCTGACGCAGGATCAGTGCTCGGTCCGGGCCGTACTGACCCGGGCTGACGGCAGCACCAGGACGGTGCGCGCCGACTACCTGGTCGGCGCGGACGGCGGACGCAGCACGGTGCGTGCGGCGCTCGGGGTGACGATGACCGGCAAGACGCTCGACCGGCGCTCGTCCCTGGTCGCCGACGTCCGGCTGACCGGGCTCGACCGCGGCAACTGGCACATGTGGACGAGAGCGCCGGGCGACACGCTCTCGCTCTGCCCGCTGCCCGGGACCGACCACTTCGCGCTCTCCGTCCCGATCGACGAAGGCCGGACCGGCGAAGGCCCGGTCGACACCTCGCCACAGGCCGTCCGCGCGGTGATCGCGGCCCGCACCTCGCTGCCCGCCGAGGCGGTGCTGGAGGTGCTCTGGACCTCGGACTACCGCCCGCGCGCGGCGCTGGCGGACCGGTTCCGGGTCGGCCGTGCCTTCCTGGCCGGGGACGCCGCGCACATCCACTCGCCGGCCGGCGGCCAGGGGCTGAACACAGGCGTGCAGGACGCCTACAACCTCGGCTGGAAGCTGGGCCGGGTGCTGCGGCACGGCGCGCCGCCGACGCTGCTGGACAGCTACCAGGCCGAGCGCCGCCCGGTGGCCGCCGACGTGCTCGAGCTCAGCAGCCGGCTGCACCACTCCTACCGCGGCCGCAGGCCCGCCGTGGTGCGCCGGGCCGCGCAGACCTCGCAACTGGAGATCGGCTACCCCGACAGCCCGCTCAGCGTGGAGACCCGCCACGACCTGCCCGAGGACGCACTGCGGGCCGGCCACCGGGTCCCGGACACCGCCCTGGCCGGCCGCCGCCTCTTCGACCTGCTGCGCGGCCCGCACGCCACCCTCCTCGCGGTGGGGCGCCCGGCGCCCGAGGTGCGCGCTCCCGGGCTGCTGGTGCGGGAGTTCGCGCAGCCGGCGCTCTTCGAACCCGGGCTCTTCCTGATCCGGCCGGACGGCTATCTGGGTCTGGCCACCCGCGATCCGGCACAGCTGCCGGCCTATCTGGCGCTGATCGGCCGCGACTGAACCGAACGCCGAGACCTAACGCGACGAGGCCCGGCACACCAGGTGTGCCGGGCCTCACGTGCCACATGTAGTAGCGGGGACAGGATTTGAACCTGCGACCTCTGGGTTATGAGCCCAGCGAGCTACCGAGCTGCTCCACCCCGCGTCGGTGAACCCGACTGTACGGCAGTGCGGACCAGAAGCGAAATCCGTTCCCCGGACGGAACCGGAAGCGGGCCCGGTGACGTCGCCTCGCTGGTGGACGGCCCCGTCGATCGGGGCCGCAGGAGCAGCAGGGTCGAAGAGGCGGGGGCGGCGTGGGCAGTGGGCTGCGGGTGCTGGTCGTCGACGACGACCCCGAGGTGCGGGCCGCCGTGGAGACCGGACTGGAGATCGAGGGGTACCAGGTGCGCGGCGCCGCCGACGGCCTGGCCGGGCTGATCGAGGTGGCCCGCTGGGAGCCGGCCGCCGTGGTGCTGGATGTGATGATGCCGGCACTGGACGGGTTGGCGGTGTGCCGCCGGCTGCGGGCGGCGGGGGACCGGCTGCCGATCATCGTGCTCACCGCCCGCGACTCGGTGAGCGAGCGGGTGGCCGGGCTGGACGCGGGCGCCGACGACTACCTGGTCAAGCCGTTTGCACTGGACGAGCTGACCGCCCGGCTGCGCGCGGTGCTGCGGCGAACCGGGTCCGGCCCGGCGGAGCGCGACGATCGCGCTTTCGCGGACCTGACGGTGGACCCGCAGAGCCGCACCGGCAGCCGGGGCGGCCGGCCGCTGGAGTTCTCCCGCACCGAGTTCGCGCTGCTGGAACTCCTGCTGCGGCACCCCGGACAGGTGCTGACCAGGGAGGCGATCATGCACCGGGTCTGGGGCGCCGACTTCGGTCCTGGCTCCAACTCCCTCGCCGTCTACATCGGCTACCTGCGCCGCAAGCTGGAGGCGGGCGGCGAGCCGCGCCTGGTGCACACCGTGCACGGGATCGGCTACCGGCTGGACGTGTCATGACCGAGCGCCGGACGGCGGGGCGCGGCCGCGGCCGGCGTTCAGCCGCTGATCCGGGTGCTCAGTTGAGCGGTGCCTGCGGCAGCGTGCCGGGGCAGAGCCGGCGCGGCTGCCGGTCGCCCTTGAGCTTGGCGTCCACGCACCCGCCCGGCAGCGCGTCGGGCCCCGAACCGTAGCTGCTGGTCCCGAAGTTGGCGGTCACCTGGAGCACGCCGTCGCCGAACTCGGTGTGCTGCACCTGGTGGTCGGCGCTCAGATACCGGAACCCGGTCATCGGCGCGGTCCCGGCGGCCTCGTGCAGCGGTGCGAAGTACTGCTGCAGCGCGGCCAGTTGCTTGCCGTCGGTGGCGAGCGTCGGGCCGTCCAGCACCAGGTTCAGCGGGGTGTCGTCCAGGATCGCCTGCAGCGCCCGGTCCTGCTCCAGGGCCGGGATCTTGGTGTACGACAGCTCCCACCGGTCGAGGTTGACCTGCGAGTCGTGCAGCGCGGTCTCCAGCAGCGGGACGCGGTACACCGGGTCGAACATCGCCTTGGACAGGTCGGCCGGCAGCGTCACCGGCTTGAAGAAGATTCCGGGCGCGGCGGCGGGCACGTAGCCGCCCCAGACGTCCTTGTTCTTCTCCAGCGGCCACAGCCCGTCCGCCGGCACGGTCTGCGAACCGTGGCTGAAGTCGATCACCGGCGCGGCCCAGCTGTGCGCGGCCTCGGAGCCGAGCACCAGCTTGTCGGGACCGGAGAGTTGGCGCATTCGGGCGATCCGATTGGCCTGGTCCTGCTGCTGGTTCATCGGGTGGTCGGCGCTGAAGTCGTCGTACAGCTCGCCGGCCGCGTCCACGTCCAGGAAGTAGCTGTCGGCCCCGTTGGCGGTCATCTGCGCGGTGCGCTGGGCGAGGTACTGGTCGTGCTGGGCGAACGCCTGCGAGCTCAGGTAGCAGCCGCGATCGTGGAATCCCGCCAGCACCGAGCCGTCCTGCTGGTGGACGCAGAAGTCCGGGTAGACCGGCGCCGGCCAGGCGGAGGTCGGCGAGTCGGCGGTGGCCGGGTCCTGCCCGTTGGCGAACGAGTCGTACGGGCCGACCAGGTAGCCGGCCCGCTCGGCGGCGGCCACCGCGGTCGCGTCCATCGGCTGCGCGTCGGCGTCGTAGCCGAGCCACATCCGGGACAGCCCCAGCGCCTGCATCTGCTGGATGCCCTGGGCGGTGCGGGCGGTGCCCCAGGTGTAGGCGTGGAAGGCGCCGAGCAGCTTGGCGACCTGCGGATTCGCGGCGATCTTGCTGCTCAGGGTGACCAGCTGGCCGTGCTCGGTGAGCCAGCGGCGGTAGTCCTGCGCGGGAGCGACCGGGGAGGGGTCGGTCAGCGCGAAGGTGACGGTGTAGTCCTGGGTGCCCTCGCGCCGCGCGAAGGTGTGCACGGCGGTGCCGTCCAGCCGCCCGGCCTGGGAGCTGAGGCCCAGCGAGGTGCCGATCGGCTGCGGGACCAGGTAGCTGACCCCGCGTCCGCCCAACGTGTACCCCCACAGGGGCAGGCTCAGATCGGTCTCCAGATCGTACGAGGCACCGGCCACCCCGGTGTCGCTCGCGTTCCAGAACGGGTCGGCGACCGCAATGCCCAGCCCCTCGCCGCGCGGCAGTTGCAACTGGGCGGCGGCCGGATCGGTGCCGGTGACCGGCCAGGACAGCTTGGCCCCGTCCCGGTCGTCGTGCACGGTGACCTGCAGTCGTCCGCGCACGGCCGCCGCGGTGACGCGCAGGCCCTGGTCGGGCAGCGTCCAACTCGCCGTGCCGCCGCTGACCGTGACCTTGCCGGGCCGCCCGAGCGGCTGCGCGGCGGGTGCGGACAGCACGAGCGTCCGGCCGTCGCCGCCACGCGCCGTCACCGCCAGCGAGTCGGTCCGCAGCTCGGCGGTGCCGCCGCTGATCGGGATCTCGACGACACCGTCGTGCTGGCGCACCGCGGGTCGAGCGGTCGTCGCGCCGAACGCGGACGGCCAGCTCAGCCCGCCCAGCGCGGTGGCGCCCGCCAGCGCGAGCGCCGCCATCGATGCCCGGCGGCGCCGGCTGCGCACCGCCCGATGAGAGGTAGTGGTAGTCATGCTCCGAGGGTGGCGAGCTCTCCTAAGAGCGATTCTTATGGGAGCCCCGCCGGACGGATCGATCCGTCCGGCGGGGCTCCCATGAGAAGCGGCGGGATGCCGCGGGCCGGTCAGGCCAGCAGCTTCTCCTTGGCCCGCTGGTACTCCTGCTCGGTCAGCGCGCCGTTGGCCTTGAGATCGGCCAGCTTGGCCAGCTCGTCGGCGTGCGAGCCGGATCCGCCGGCGGACGGCCCGGCCGCCTCCCGGATGTACTGCCGGGCGGCCTCGTCCGCGCGCTGGGCCTGCTCGCGGTCGTGTTCGGCCATGGCCTTGCCGCGGAAGATCACGTAGAGCAGCACGCCCAGGAAGGGCAGCAGGATCACCACGACCATCCAGCCGGCCTTGCCCCAGCCGCTCAGGTCGTGGCTGCGGAAGATGTCGGTGATGACCTTGAAGAGCAGGAAGAGCCAGAGCAGCCAGACGAAGAACTCCAGCATGGTCCAGAACAGGTTGAGCATGGGGTAGTTGGTCACCGGTGGCTCCTGGGCGCGGCTCGCCCGATGCGAGCGGACAAAACAGGCATATCAGCTTGTATTAGCGCCAGCGACCTGCGGCGACCCAGGACGACTGCCCGGAGCAACCGGTTCGGCCGACCGGGCGATTGCGCCAGGGCAGGTACCGGGACTGGCGGCGGACTGTGCCTAGCCTCGCCAGAGGAGTGCCGATCCTCCGCGCGGGCGGTCGAGTCGGCCCGCCCCCCGCCCCCCACCCCACGTCCCCAACGAAAGGGACCCATGTCGGCTGACCAGGCATCACCCGAGACCACCCGGAACGACGACCACGGCCGCCGGTCCGCGCTCCGCACGCTGCTGGCCGGCGGTGCCGCCACCGCGCTGATCGGTTCGGCAACGCTCCCGGCCTCGGCCGAGGCCCTGACCGAGCCGTCCGCCGCCACCGGGGCGGACCCGTTCGCGGCGGACACCTTCCGGGCGAGCGGGCGGGTGCGCGAGTACTGGATCCAGGCCGAGTCCTTCGAGCACAACGCGGTGCCCAACGGCTACGACGCCATGATGGGCCGTCATATCAAGCCCGAGCAGAGCACGTTCTGGGCGATCGGGCTGCGTGCCTACACCGACGGGTGGGGGCGGCTGCTGGACGCGGACACGGGGCCGCAGGGGGTGGGCGCCAACGGCGGCATCCCCGGTCCGGTGCTGCGGGCCGAGGTCGGCGACGTCCTGCGGGTGCACTTCCGCAACAACGACGAGCACTACAAGTGGCCGCACAGCCTGCACCCGCACGGCGTGCGCTACGGCCGTGACGCGGACGGCGGCTGGCTGGCAGACGATCCCGACCACCCGGGTACGGCGGTCCCGTTCGGGGGCAGCTACACCTACACCTGGACTTGCCCACCTGGCTCGGTCGGCACCTGGCCCTACCACGACCACGCGGCGCCGCAGGCCGTGCGGGCGGGTGCCGAGCCGATGATGGAGATCGGCGCGGAACTCGGCCTGTTCGGCGTCCTGGTGGTCACCGACCAGAAGACCCCGGCGGTGGACCGCGAGTTCGTGGTCTTCCTGCACGACCTCTACAGGTCCGACGTCCCGTCACTCGTGCAGAACCTCAACCTGGTCAACGGTGGCGCCTACCTCGACAACACCCCGACCTTCACCGCCAAGGTCGGTGACCGGGTGCGCTGGCGGATCGCCTCGCTGGGCTCCGAGTTCCACGTGTTCCACCTGCACGGGCACCGCTGGCGCAGCGGCCAGGGCTACCAGGGCTGGGTGGACTCCCAGCTGATCGGGCCGTCCAGCACGCTGACCGTCGAGTACCTGGAGGACAACCCCGGCGACTGGATCTACCACTGCCACGTCGCGCACCACATGATGGGCGGGATGGCGGGCCGCTACCGCGTCACCAGGTGACCCGGCAGCGGCCCCGGGCCGCCGTCACTCCCGGCTGAGGACCTGCTCCAGCACCGCCACCAGGGTCCGCTCGGGATCGTCGGCGGCGGTCGGTGCCAGCCAGGCGACGAACCCGTCCGGTCGGACCAGCACCGCACCGTCGGCCGCCACGCCGTGCAGCCCCGCCCAGTCGGCGCCGGCCTCCGGCGCCAGGGTGTCCGCCGGGTCGCGCCCCACCCGGTGGCAGCTGAGCGGCACGCCCAGCCGCTCGGCCGCGCGCTGCCCGGCCGCCTGCCAGGCCCGGTCCTCGGGACCGCAGAGCAGCACCAGGGACCGCTCGTACAGGTCCAGCGTCGACATCCTGGTCCCGGCCCGGGTCAGCCACATGTGCGGCGCCCGCCCGCCGGGTTCGGCGACCGGCCGGAAGTCCTCCGGGATCGCCTGGGCCCGGTCCTCGGTGCCGAGCACGGCGCTGGAGGCGTAGCGGTAGCCCAGCACCACGGCGAGCATGCCCGCCTGCCGCCCGGTGCCGGGGCTGACGTCGTAGCCCGGGTGCCGGTGCTCGGCGGACCGGGCCGAGGCCCGCGCGCCGGTCGCCAGCGCCACCGGCCGCCGCTCGGCGTCGTACGTCTCCAGCAGCCGCGGCCCCGCCCAGCCACGGAGCACCGCCGCGAGCTTCCAGGCGAGGTTGTGCGCGTCCTGGATCCCGGTGTTCGAGCCGAACGCCCCGGTCGGGGACATCTCGTGCGCGCTGTCCCCGGCCAGGAAGACTCGCCCGGCGCCGTAGCGTTGCGCCACCCGTTCGGCGGCGTGCCAGGGGGCCTTGCCGGTGACCTCGACCTCCAGGTCCGGCACGCCGGTGGCGGCCCGGATCAGCGTCACGCAGCGCTCGTCGGTGAAGTCCTCCAGCGTCTCGCCGCGGTCCGGGTGCCAGGGCGCGTGGAAGACCCAGTGCTGCTGGTTGTCGACCGGCAGCAGCGCGCCGGACCCGGCGGGGTTGGTGAGGTAGCAGACGATGAAGCGCCGGTCGCCCACCGCGTCGGCCAGCTTCTTGGCCCGGAAGGTGATGCTCACGTTGTGGAACAGGTCGCCGGGCCCGCTGCGCCCGATGCCGAGCGCCTCCCGGACCGGGCTGCGCGGTCCGTCGGCCGCGACCAGGTAGTCGGCCCGGACGGTCCGCGTGTCGCCGCTCTCCCGGTCCCGGACGACGGCCGTCACCCCGTCGCCGTCCTGCTCGAAGGAGACCAGCTCGGTGCCGAACCGCAGCTGCCCGCCCAGCTCCCGCGCGCAGCGCACCAGCACCGGCTCCAGGTCGTTCTGGCTGCACAGGCACCAGCCGGACGGGCTGAGCCGGGAGAGCGCGCCACCCGGGTCGATCTTCTTGAACAGCCACTCCTGGTCGGTGCCGGTCAGCGTCTCGGCCTGCAGGATGCCGTGGTTCTCCGCCAGCACGGAGGCGGCCTCACGGATCAGCGGCTCCACCCCGGCCGTCCGGTAGAGCTCCATGGTGCGCACGTTGTTGCCGCGTCCGCGCGGATGGTGCGAGGTCCGCGGATGCCGCTCGACCAGCAGATGCTCGACGCCGAGGCGACCGAGGAAGAGCGAGGCGGACAGCCCCACCAGGGAACCGCCCACGATCAGGACGGGCACGCGGTCGTCGACTTCCGATGTCATGAGTCTCTCCAGCCGTGCGGGAGTTGGGGTGTGGCCGTCGAGGGGCGCGCGGCGCGCGGTCGACGGGTCGTGCTGCCTGCGCTGCTCTATTCCCGCCGAGGGTGCGGTTGACCGGATCTTCACCCGCGCGACTCACGCATCGTGCACGTCCCATGGCGGTACGTAGTATCGAACGCATGCGATCAGGCCCCGGAACGCACTCGGCGGCCTGGATCGAGCGAGAGGAAACAAGCACCGTGACGACCCTGTCCGACAGGCCGGCCCCACCCGCCACCCTCGCGACGTCCCGGCTTCGAGTCGTGCTGCTGCTGGACGTGCACGACGGCCAGGAGCAGAACTTCCTGGCCGCCTATGAACAGATCCGCCATCAGGTGGCCAGCGTGCCCGGCCACATCAGCGACCAGCTCTGCCAGTCGCTCGGCAACTCCTCCCAATGGCTCATCACCAGTGAGTGGGAGAGCGCCGAACCCTTCCTCAGCTGGGTGGAGAGCTCCGCCCACCGCGCGGTGGTGGAACCGCTGCACGCGTGTGTCAGCGACACCCGCTCGCTGCGCTTCGTCATCGCCCGGGAGACCCCGGAGCCCGGGACGCCGGGGCCGCACCGGCCGCTCACCCGGGTGGCCGAACACGGCCCGACCGGCGCGCCCCAGCGGCCCCGGGTGGCCGGCACCGACCCGCTGCCCACCCCGCCACTGTCCAGCGGGGGCCTGGTGCGCCACGCGCTCACCTTCACGGTCAAGCCGGGCAGCGAGCGGGCGGTGGCCGAGATCCTGGCCGGCTACCGTTCGCCGCAGGCCCAGGTGGACGCCACCACGCGGCTCTGCCGCACCTCGCTGTTCATGCGCGGCAACCGCGTGGTCCGCGCCGTCGAAGTCCGCGGCGACCTGGGCAACGCGTTGCGGCACGTCGCCATGCAGCCCGAGGTCCGGGCGGTCGAGGAAGCGGTCAACCCGTACCTGGAGGAGGCCCGCGACCTCGGCGACCCATCGTCGGCGCGCGCCTTCTTCGCCCGCGCGGCGCTGCCTGCGGTGCACCACGTCGGGGCCGGCCTCGATGCGGCGGACGCCGAGCTCATCCGCCTGGCGTTCCTCTACCCGGTCAAGCCGGGCCGCGGCGAGGCGGCCGCGCAGCTGCTCGCCGAGCGGGACCGGGCGGTCGTCGGCGACGACCGGAGCCGACCGCTCGCGGGCAGCACGATGTTCCTGCGCGACGGCGTCCTGGTCCGCCTGGTCGACCTGCGGGTCCCCTACCAGGAGGCCCCCGCGCAGGCGGCCGGCATCGCGCCCGACCGCGCCAGTGCCGCGCTGAGCCAGTGCCTGGACCTGGACGCCGCGACGGACCTGGGCACCGAGGCGGGGATCACCCGCTTCCTGGCCGACTGCGCCATGGAGCTGGTCACCGACCGCCACGCCCCACCACCCGAGTCGCACACCGCCGGCGACGCACCGTCCACCGCTGCCACCGTTGCCACCGGAGAGTGACCCATGACCAGCCAGCCCGTACGCATCGTGCACCTCGACGAGACGCAGCCCAACCGCCGGCGCGGCGGCGACCTGCGCGCCCTGCTCACGCCGACCAGCGTGGGCGCCACCAGCGGATTCATGGGGCTGGCCATCGTCCAGCCCGGCGAGCGGATCGGGGAGCACTACCACCCGTACTCCGAGGAGTTCGTCTTCGTGGTCAGCGGCGAGCTGGAGGTGGATCTGGACGGTGTCCCCCACCCGCTGCGGCCGGACCAGGGCCTGATGATCCCGCGCGACGTCCGGCACCGCTTCCGCAACGTGGGCCGCACCGAGGCCCGGATGGTCTTCCACCTCGGTCCGCTGGCCCCCCGCCCCGAGCTCGGCCACGTCGACACCGAGGACACCCACACGGCCGAATCGACCGAGGACGTGACGGGGGCGAGGACGTGACGCGGCGGGTCGCGGTCACCGGGCTGGGCGTGGTCGCGCCCGGTGGGATAGGCGTGCGTGCCTTCTGGGAACTGCTCACCTCCGGGCAGACGGCGACCCGGGGGATCACCCTCTTCGATCCCGAGGGCTTCCGCTCGCGGATCGCCGCCGAGTGCGATTTCGACGCGCTGGCCTGCGGTCTGGACCCGGAGCGGGCCGAGCGCGCCGACCGCTACGTGCAGTTCGCGCTCGCGGCGGCCGGTGAGGCGGTCCGGGACTCGGGGCTCGACCTCGGCTTGCAGGACCCGTGGCGGGTCGGCGTGTCGCTCGGATCCGCCGTCGGGGGCACCACCCGCCTGGAGCACGACTACGTGGCGGTCAGCGCCTCGGGCGACCGCTGGGACGTGGACCACCGGGGCGCCGGCCGGCACCTGCACCGGGCCTTCTCGCCCAGCGCGTTGGCCTCCGAGGTCGCGGAGGAGATCGGCGCGCACGGCCCCGTGCAGACCGTCTCCACCGGCTGCACCTCCGGCCTGGACGCGGTCGGACACGCCTTCCACGCCATCGCGGAGGGCAAGGCGGACATCATCGTGGCCGGCGCCTCGGACTCGCCGATCTCCCCGATCACGGTGGCCTGCTTCGACGCGATCAAGGCGACCTCGACCCGCAACGACGACCCCGCCCACGCCTCCCGCCCGTTCGACGCCGACCGGGACGGCTTCGTGCTCGGCGAGGGCGCCGCCGTGCTGCTGCTGGAGGAGTTCGAGCACGCCCGCGACCGCGGCGCGCGGATCTACTGCGAGATCCGCGGCTTCGCCACCTTCGGCAACGCCTACCACATGACCGGGCTCACCCAGGAGGGCCGGGAGATGTCGGAGGCGATCGATCGCGCCCTGGCCCAGGCCCGCCTGGACCCCACCGCGGTCGACTACGTCAACGCGCACGGCTCGGGCACCAAGCAGAACGACCGGCACGAGACCGCGGCCGTCAAGCGCTCGCTGGGCGAGCACGCGTACGCCGTGCCGATGAGTTCGATCAAGTCGATGGTCGGCCACTCGCTGGGCGCCATCGGCGCGATCGAGCTGGTCGCCTGCGCGCTCGCGCTCACCCACGGGGTGGTGCCGCCGACCGCGAACTACGAGACCCCGGACGCCGAATGCGACCTCGACTACGTGCCGAGGACCGCCCGCACGGCCCGGCTGCGCACCGTGCTCTCGGTGGGCAGCGGCTTCGGCGGCTTCCAGTCCGCGGTGGTCCTCACCCACGCCGACGGGAGGTCGGGATGAGCAGCGTGGAGCAGCAGCCGGCGCAGCGGCGGGTGGTGGTCACCGGCATGGGCGTGGTGGCGCCGGGCGGCGTCGGGACCGACGCCTTCTGGAAGGCGGTGCAGCAGGGCACCGTCTCGCTCGGCCCGGTCTCCCGGGAGGGCTGCACCCACCTGCCGCTGCGGGTGGCCGGAGAGGTCCGCGGCTTCGATCCGGCCGGCCTGATCGAGGACCGCTACCTGGTCCAGACCGACCGGTTCACCCACTTCGCCATGGCTGCGGCTGAACTCGCGCTCGCCGACGCCCAGTTGACCGCCGACCCGAACGCGCCGTTCGGCATCGGCGTGGTGACGGCGGCCGGTTCCGGCGGCGGTGAGTTCGGCCAGGGTGAACTGCAGCGCCTGTGGGGCAAGGGCCCGCACTTCGTCGGGCCCTACCAGTCCATCGCCTGGTTCTACGCGGCCAGCACCGGCCAGATCTCGATCCGCGGCGCCTTCCAGGGGCCGTGCGGCGTGCTGGCCAACGATGAGGCCGGCGGTCTGGACATCTTCGCGCATGCCGCCCGGACCATCCGGCACGGCACCGACGCGGTGGTCGCGGGCGCCACCGAGGCGCCGCTGGCCCCGTACTCGGTGGTCTGCCAGCTCGGCTACCCCGAACTCAGCCTGGCGAGCGACCCGCAGCGGGCCTACCTGCCGTTCACCGACGAGGCCTGCGGCTTCTCGCCGGCCGAGGGCGGCGCGATGTTCGTCGTCGAGGAGGAGGGCGCCGCGCGCCGCCGCGGCGCCCGGATCCGGGCGGTGGTCGCCGGCCACGCCGCGACCTTCACCGGCACCGACGGCTGGGAAAACTCCCGGCACGGCCTGGCGCGGGCGATCCAGGGAGCGCTGGACGACGCGGGCTGCACCGCCGACCAGGTCGACGTGGTGTTCGCGGACGCCCTGGGCGTGCCGGCGGCGGACCAGGCGGAGGCGCTGGCGATCGCCGACGCGCTCGGCCCGCACGCCGTGGGCGTCCCGGTGACGGCGCCCAAGACCGGTTTCGGCCGCGCCTACTCCGCCGCCTCGGCGCTGGACGTCGCCGCGGCGGTGCTCGCGCTGGAGCACGGCGTGGTGCCGCCGACGCCGAACATCACCGAGGTGCGCCACGACCTGGACCTGGTCACCGGGCACGCCCGCCGGGTCCCGCTGCGGACCGCACTCGTGCTCAGCCGCGGCCTGATGGGCTGCAACGCGGCGCTGGTGCTCCGTCGCGACACCGACGAGCGGCCCTGACCCCCCGACCGCCACCTGATCCATCGTCACAGCCCCGACCGAAGGAGACCCGATGCTGACCGACCCCGTGACCTTCGACGAACTCGCCACCCTGATGAAGGGGCGGGCGGGTCTGTCGGTCGATCCCCAAGCGATGGCCGACCGGCCCGACACGCCCTTCGAGCAGTTCGGCCTCGACTCGCTCGGCCTGCTCGGCATCGTGGCCGAGCTGGAGAACCGCTACGGCCACTCGATCGGCAACGAGCCGGAACTCTGCAAGACCCCGGGGGACTTCCTCGACCTCGTCAACGACCAACTCACCGCTGGAGCCTGAGATGACCGGACACACCGACAACAAGATCCTGATCGCGGCCCCGCTGGAGCTCACCTGGGACCTGACCAACGACCTGGCGCGCTGGCCGCAGCTGTTCAGCGAGTACGCCTCGGTGGAGGTGCTCGACCGGGCGGGCGACAAGGTCACCTTCCGGCTGACCATGCACCCCGACGAGAACGGCAAGGTCTGGAGCTGGGTCTCCGAGCGGCACGCCGACCGCTCGGCGCTCACCGTGCTGGCCCGCCGGGTGGAGACGGGCCCGTTCGAGCACATGAACATCAAGTGGGAGTACCAGGCGGTCACCGGCGGCACCTCGATGCGCTGGATCCAGGACTTCGCGATGAAGCCCACCGCGCCGGTCGACGACGCCGGGATGACCGCGCACATCAACCGCAACTCCAAGATCCAGATGGAGCTGATCCGCGACAAGGTCGAACAGCATGCCCGCGAGACGGGCCTGGACGCCCCCGCGGCCATGCCCCGCTGAGCCCGCAGGAGGATCGTCATGCACCGTGCTCTGATCGTCGCCCGGATGAAGCCGGGGGCGGCCCAGGACATCGCCGCCACCTTCGCGGACTCCGATCGCGGGGAACTGCCCCAGCTGATCGGCGTGACCGGCCGCAGCCTCTTCCAGTTCGGCGACCTGTACCTGCATCTGATCGAGGCCGAGCAGCCGCCCGGCCCCCAGGTGGCCAAACTGAACGGCCATCCGGAGTTCCGCAGCGTCAGTGAGCGGCTCGCCGCTTACGTCCAGGCGTACGACCCGCAGACCTGGCGGGAGCCGAAGGACGCGATGGCCCGCGAGTTCTACCGCTGGGAGCGCGGAACCACCGCGTGACCGTGTTGCTCCGGCAGCTTGGAAGGACACCCTCGTGATCGAGGCAGAGAACTCGCCGGCCGCCCCGGCCGCCGCCCCGTGGATCCGGTGCGAGGGCTGCGTCACGCTGATCTACGGCAAGCGGTTCAGCCGGGCGCTGCAGGTGTGCCCCGACTGCGGCTCGCACGCCCGGCTCACCGCGCAGCAGCGGCTGGACCAGCTGCTCGACCCGGGCTCGGCACAGCCGCTCGACCATGTCGAGTGCGTGAGCGATCCGCTCGGTTTCGTGGACACCAGGCCGTATCCGGAGCGGTTGTCGGACGCGCAGGCCGCCACCGGCCTGCGCGAGGCGGTGCTCTGCGTGCAGGGCACCATCGAGGGCCGGCCGGTGGTCGCCGCCGCGATGGACTTCCGCTTCCTCGGCGGCAGCCTGGGGTGCGGGGTCGGCGCGCTGATCACCGAGGCCGCCCGCACCAGCCTGCGGCGGCGGATCCCGCTGCTGCTGATCACCGCCTCGGGCGGGGCGCGGATGCAGGAGGGCGTGCTCTCCCTGATGCAGATGGCGAAGACCAGTCAGGCGCTGGCCGAGCTGGACGAGGCGGGCATCCTGGTGCTCTCGCTGATCACCGACCCGACCTACGGCGGCGTGGCGGCCTCCTACGCCACGCTCGCCGACGTGATCATCGCCGAGCCGGGCGCACGCCTGGGTTTCGCGGGGCCGCGGGTGATCGAACAGACCATCGGCGAGAGCCTGCCCCCGGGCTTCCAGACCGCGGAGTTCCTGCTCGACCACGGGCTGGTCGACGACGTGGTGCCCCGGGCCGCCCTGCGGGCGACGCTCGCCCAACTGCTCGGCCTGCACGCGCCCGCCGCCGAGGGCGCCGCCCCGGCGGGGCAGGACGGCGGCCGAATCCTGCGCCGCGCCGAGGAGTTGCCGCAGACCGACGCCTGGACGGCGGTGCGACTCGCCCGCCATCCCGAGCGGCCCACCACCCTCGACTACGCCACGCACCTGCTGGACGGCTTCCACCAGCTGCACGGCGACCGGATCGCGGAGGACTGCGCGGCGGTGGTCGGTGGGCCCGGCCGGCTGAACGGCCGGCCCATCATGCTGATCGGGCATCAGAAGGGCGGCAGCGACCTCCTCGAACGCCAGCGTCGCAAGTTCGGCATGCCGAGTCCCAGCGGCTACCGCAAGGCGGCCCGGCTGATGCGGATGGCGGCCAAGCTCGGCCTGCCCGTGGTCACGCTGATCGACACGCCGGGGGCCAACCCGGGGCCGGACGCCGAGCGCGGCGGCCAGGCGGTCGCCATCGCCGAGAACCTGCGGCTGATGTCGCGGCTGCCCGTGCCGATCGTCGCCGTGGTGACCGGCGAGGGCGGCAGCGGCGGCGCGCTGGCGCTGGCCGTCGCGGACCGCGTGCTGATCTGTGCCAACGGCATCTACTCGGTCATCAGTCCCGAGGGCTGTGCGGCCATTCTGTGGAAGGACGCGCAGGCGGCGCCGACCGCGGCGGCGGCTCTGCGTGTCGACGCCAGGGACCTGCTCCGCCTCGGTATCGTGGACGGAGTCGTGCCGGAGCCACCGGAAGGTGCGCATACGGATCACTCGCAAGCTGCCGCGCTGCTGGGTGCTGCCGTGACCGCCGCCCTGCAGGAGCTGGAGTCGTGGGAGCCGCAACGGCTGCTCCGCGAACGCGGCGGCCGCTTCCACCGCTTCGGTCTCGACCCCGACCCGAGTGCTGAAGGAGGGGCCCTGTGAAGCCAGAACGTGCCGAGTGGGAACGCCGGGCGGGCGAGCGCCGCGAGAGCGACCGCCGGGCCGACGGGGACGTGGATGCGCCCAGGCCGGTACGGCCGCTGCCCTCGGGCGGTGTGGCGCTGGACGAGCTGTGCCGCAACGTGGTGCGACTGGCCCAGGCCACCGGGGCCCCGCCCCGGCGGATCCGCCTGCAGGACGGGCAGACCACCGTCGAGGTGGAGTGGCCCGATCCGGTCGCCGGCCCCGTCGCGTCCGTATCGCCGGCCGCCTTGGCCGCCGCCGACGAGCGGGCGGCCGGCCCGGACGCCGAGGCGCCGGATGCGCTCGGCTACGTCCGCGCCCCGATGGTGGGCACCTTCTACCACGCCAGTGCGCCGGACGCCCCGCCGTTCGTCCGGGTCGGCGACCTGGTCGAAGCGGGGCAGCCGGTCGGCGTCCTGGAGGCGATGAAGATGATGAGCACGATCACCACGCAGACCGGTGGCCGGGTCGTCGAGATCCTCGCGCCGAACGCCCAACCGGTGGAGTTCGACCAGCGCCTGATCGCGCTGGAGCCGGTGGCCGCCGACGAGGACGCACGCTGAGTGCCCAGGCCGTCCCGACCACCGAGGTGAGTCCGATGTTCTCGACCGTCCTGGTCGCCAACCGCGGCGAGATCGCGCTGCGGGTGGCCCGTGCCTGCCGCGAGCTCGGCATCCGGACGGTGGCCGTGTACTCCACCGCCGACCGCGACTCGGCGGTGGTCCGGTTCGCGGACCAAGCGGTGCACATCGGGCCGCCGCCATCCAGGGGCAGCTACCTCAGCGTTCCGGCGATCATCGAGGCGGCGCTGCAGACCGGGGCGCAGGCCATCCACCCCGGCTACGGCTTCCTGTCGGAGGACCCGGACTTCGCGGAGATCTGCGAGATGCACGGGATCGTCTTCATCGGGCCGCCCGCGCCGGTGATGCAGCAGCTCGGCGACAAGGCCGTGGCCCGCACGGTGATGGCGGGGGCCGGGCTGCCGGTGCTGCCGGGCAGCATCGGTGCGCTGACCTCGGCGGCAGAGGCGAAGGAACTCGCGCGCGAGGTCGGCTATCCGGTGATCCTCAAGGCGGTCGCCGGCGGCGGCGGTCGGGGCATGGCCGTGGTGCGCGGCGCCGACCAACTGCGGCTCGCCTACCGTGAGACGCAGGCGCACGCGCGGGCGGTGTTCGGCGACGACCGGCTCTACCTCGAACGGTTCGTCGAGGACGCGCGCCATGTCGAGGTGCAGGTGCTCTGCGACACGCACGGTTCGGTGATCCACCTGGGTGAGCGCGACTGCTCGGTGCAGCGCCGGCACCAGAAGCTGATCGAGGAGTCGCCGGCGCCGGGACTCTCACCGGCGGTGCGCGACGCGCTCCGGGCGGCGGCGGTGCGCGGTGCGGCGGCGGTGGGCTTCGTCGGGGCCGGCACCTTCGAGTTCGTGCTGACGCCGGAGCACGAGTTCTACCTGATGGAGATCAACTGCCGTCTGCAGGTGGAGCACACGGTCACCGAGCTGGTCACCGGCGTCGACATCGTGCGGGAGCAGATCACCATCGCCGCCGGACTGCCGCTCTCGGTCCGGCAGGAGGACGTCACGGTCCGTGGGGTGGCGATCGAGTGCCGCGTCAACGCCGAGGACCCGGAGCGCGACTTCGCTCCGGCGCCGGGCCTGTTGGCCGAGTTCGTGCCACCCGGCGGCCCCTTCGTCCGGGTCGACACGCACGCCTTCCCGGGCTGGCGGGTCGGGCCCGACTACGACTCGCTGCTGGCCAAGACCTCGGTCTGGGCCCCGGACCGCGACCAGGCGATCGCCCGGATGGATCGCGCCCTGGGCGAGTTCCAGGTCGCCGGATCCGGCGTGCGGACCACCCTCGGCTTCCTGCGGGAGATGCTCGCGCACCCGCTCTTCCGCACGGCCCGGCACACCACCGGGCTGGTCGGCAGCAGGCACGAGGCGGCGGGCCCGGCCACCGAGGAGCCGGCGCCGGTCGGTTGACGCGGCGGCGGACGGCGGCGGCCGGGCCCCCGGGGGGGGGGGGGGGCCCCCCCCCCCGGGGGGGGGCGGGCCCCGCCGCCCGCGCGGCTCGGAGCTATCCCGCGACGGTGCTCTCGAAGGCGTGCAGGTAGGAGTTGACCGGACGGACGTCGCCGATCTCCAGACCGGCCTCCGCCATCAGCGCCAGCAGGCTGTCCTTGGAGTGCTTGGCGCCGCCGACGTTGAGCAGCAGCAACAGGTCCATGGCCGTGGTGAACCGCATGGACGGGCTGTCGTCGACCAGGTTCTCGATCACCAGCACCCGGGCGCCGGGGCGCGCGGCCTTGACCACGTTGCGCAGGGTGCGGCGGGTGCTGTCGTCATCCCACTCCAGGATGTTCTTGATGATGTACATATCGGCCTGGACCGGGACCTCGGTGCGGCAGTCGCCCGGCACCAGGTGGACCCGCGAGGCGAGCGGGCCGCCGTCGCGCAGGCGCGGATCGGCGTGCGCCACCACCGCCGGCAGGTCCAGCAGCGTGCCGTGCAGCTGCGGGTAGCGTTCCAGCAGACCGGCCAGCACGTGCCCCTGGCCGCCGCCGATGTCGGCCACCGAGGCCACGCCGGTCAGGTCGACGAAGGCCGCGATGTCATGGGCGGACTGACGGCTGGAGTGGGTCATCGCCTTGTCGAAGACCCGGGCCGAGTCCGAGGCGTCGTCGTGCAGGTAGTCGAAGAACTCCTTGCCGTACAGGCCGGGGAAGACGCTCGCGCCCGAGCGGACCGCGTCGTCCAGGCGCGGCCAGGCCTCCCAGGTCCACGGGGCGGTGCACCAGAGGGCGATGTAGCGCAGGCTGTCGGGAGCGTCCTCGCGCAGCAACCGGGACATCTCGGTATGGACGTAGCCGCCGTCCGCGGTCTCGGCGAAGATCCCGTAGCAGGACAGGGCCCGCAGCAGACGTGCCAGCGGCCGCGGCTCGATGCCCAGCGCCGTCGCCAGTTCGTCGGCCGTGGCCGGAGTGTCGCCGAGAGCGTCCGCGACTCTCAGGCCGGCTGCCGCGCGCACGGCCGCGGCACAGGCCGCGCCGAACACGAGTTCGCGCAGCCGCATGTCCGCGGGTGCGACGTTGGAAGGTGCGGTGGTCATGACGCCGCCAATCTCTTCGAGTCTCTCGTGATGGGTTCGGGGGTTTCCTGGGCAGAGCACGGCGGTCGGTCCGTCGACTGCCGGCCGGTCAGCACCGACCGGCGGGCTGGGAGACGCGGCACTGGTTCTCGGTGAACGCGTTGCCGGGTCCGCCGTCCCGGTCGGCCAGGTCGGCCGGGCCGTTGCCGGTGGCGACGTTGCGGCTGATGGTGTTGTCGGCGCTGGGGCCGCCGTTGTAGCTGAGGAACAGCACGATGCCGCCGGACATCGGCGTGCTGCCGGTGTTGTCGTCGACCTGGTTGTGGGCCACCAGGGTGGACTCGACGCCGGTCAGCACGATGCCGGCGCCCTGGATGGCCGGCAGCATGTCGCTCGGCGGGCAGTACTTGTTGTTCCGGTCCACCCGGTTGTGACTGACGCTCAGGGCGCCCGTGCGCGGCCGGTCGTCGTCGCCCACGACGAAGACGCCGCCGCAGTTGCCGGTGATCGCGTTGCGCTCGACGGTGAGGTCGCGCACCCGCCGGACCACCACGCCCATCCGGTTCCCGGAGAGCTGGTTGTCGCTGATCACCGCGCCCTCGGTGTCGATCGCGCCGCCCTTGCCGTAGGCGATGTTCGCCAGGAAGATGCCGGCCTGGCCGTTGTCCCGGGACACGTTGCCCTGGAAGCGGCCCCGGGTGGACTTCTCCTGGCTGATCCCCTCCGAACCGTTGCGCTCGGCGAGCACCTCACGGACGGTCAGCCGGTCGGTCTCCGAGGCCGAGATGCCGTTCTTCGCGAAGCCCGAGACGGTGAGCGACTCGATCCGGTCACCGGTGAGCCGGTGACCCGCCGATCCGGTGACGCAGATGCCGGCGCCCGCCTGCGCGCACGCGTTGGCGGACCCGGCAGCCGGGTCCGCCGGCGGGCTGAGCACGGTCAGCCGGCCCGCTCCGCGCAGCGTCACGTCCGAGGCGGTGAGCAGCACGCTCTCGTGGTACGTGCCGGGCAGCACCAGGATCGTGTCCCCCGGGCGGGCACCGTCGACGGCCTGCTGGATCGACTGGCCCGGATGGACGACACGGACCGTCGCCGCGTGTGCGGGCGGCGCGGTGCCCAGGCCGATGAGCAGACCGGCGGCGGCGCCCGCCAGCTGACGCGCCCGCCGGGTGGGCAGTCGTGTGGGCCGTCGTGTGGGCATGAGTTCCTGCCTTCCAGGACCCTGGCAAGGAGTCTCCGTGCTCAGCGGCGGACGGGTCGCAGTCCGCCGGCGACGCCGCGCTCGATGCCCGGCTGCGCGTGTCCGTTGACCCGAAGCTATGGGCGCTCATCACAGCGCGCCACTCGTGCTCACTCTCCGCGCCGTCTCGCCGGTACGCCGATCGGATCATCTCTGCGCCGGGGCCGCTGGAGTGCGGCTCGACCGGGGATCGATCGTGCACCACACGTCGAGAGGACTTCCATGTCGCAGCAGCTGCGCAGCCGTGCCACCCGGGCCGTCGCGGTCTCCGCCCTCACCCTGACCGCGGTGGTCGGCGCAACGTGCCCGGCCAACGCGGCCTCGCCCGAGGACCACCCGATCGAGGTGACCTTCAATGCCGCCGGCATCCAGGCGCCGGAGAGCCACCAGGGCGGCCTGGTCAGCTTCCGGATCGCCACCGACGACGCGGCCGGGCGACAGCTGCAGCTGCTGCGCCCGCACGCCGGCGTCACCATCGACAAGGTGCTGCACGACCTCGCGGACTCGTTCAGCGTGACCGGCGGCACGGCGGCGGCCGGGATCCGGGCGGTGCGCGGCGAGGCGGAGGCACTCGGCGGCGCGATGGTGACCTCGGCCGTCCACGAGCAGTTCACCGAGGAGGTGGCCCCGGGCGCCGTCTACCTGCTGGACCTGACGGCGTTCCAGGCGGACCCGGCTCATCCGGTGATGAAGCGCCTGGACCTGGTCGGCACCAGCGGGCAGAGCGCCAACCAGGCCCGCTTCGACGACGGCATGGTGATCGAACGGGACGAGGCGGCCGGCCCCCGGTTCCAGACCGAGGACATGGACCACGCGCACCTGGCCTACCTGGTGCACAACGAGTCCGCCGAACTCCACGAGCTGCAGCTGCGCCCGGTCGCCCCGGGGACTACCGAGGAGGACCTGCGGATCTACTACGCCGGGATCGCCGCGGGCCGGCAGCCGAAGTCCCCGTTCACCGGCCCGGCCACCGGCCTCGGTGTGCTGTCGCCGGACCACAGCGCCTCGATCCAGGCGCACGGTCTCCAGCCGGGCAGCTACGCGCTGATCTGCACGGTGCCGGACGAGCGGCTCGGGTTCATGCACGCCGTGCTCGGCATGCACCGGATCGTCACCTTGCAGTGAGGGGCAGCGGTGAATCCGCGCCGTCCGGGGCCCGGGTCAGAGCGTCAAGGGGCGGTCCGCGGCGGTGATCGGGGCGGGCAGGGCGGTGCGGCCGGTCAGGTACCGGTCGACGGCGGCGGCCGCGGAGCGGCCTTCGGCGATCGCCCAGACGATCAGGGACTGGCCGCGGCCCGCGTCGCCCGCCACGAAGACGCCGTCGTGGTGGGTGGCGAAGCGGGTGTCGCGCGCGATGGTGCCGTCGTCGGTGAGGTCCAGGGACAGGTCCTGGAGCAGTGGGCTGTCCGGGTCCGGGCCGTGGAAGCCGAGGGCGAGCAGCACCAGGTCGGCCGGGATCACCTGGTCGGTGCCGGTCCGCGGCCGGCGGTCGGCGGGCTCGGCCTCGGCCAGGCGCAGGGCGGTGACGTGGCCGTGTGGGTCGCCTTCGAGGTGCAGGGTGGTGGCGGAGAAGATCCGGGCGTCGGCTCCGGCCTGCGGGGCGGTGCGGGTGAGGGCTTCGGCCTCCTCGTGCGAGGTGGTCATCCGGTAGGTCCTGGGGTACACCGGCCAGGGCTGCCCGGCGGTGCGGTGCTCGCCCGGGCGCGGGTTGATGTCGAGCTGGGTGACGGCGCCGGCGTGCTGGCGCAGCGCGGTGCCCAGGCAGTCGGCGGCGGTGTCGCCGCCGCCGACGATGACCACCTGCTTGCCCTCGGCGTCGATCGCGGGGGTGCCGAAGTCGCCCTCCACCACCCGGTTGGCGAGCGGGAGGTACTCCATCGCCTGGTGAACGCCGTCCAGTTCGCGGCCCGGCACCGGCAGTTCGCGCCAGCGGGTCGCGCCGACCGCGATCACCAGGGCGTCGCACCCGGCGCGCAGTTCGGCGGCCGAGACGTCGCTGCCGACCGTGACCCCGGTGTGGAACTCGGTTCCCTCGGAGCGTAGTTGCTCGATCCGGCGGTCCAGGTAGTGCTTCTCCAGGCGGAAGTTCGGGATGCCGTAGCGGAGCAGGCCGCCGATCCGGTCGGCCCGCTCGTAGACGACCGTGCGGTGGCCGGCCCGGGTCAGCTGCTGGGCGCAGGCCAGGCCGGCCGGGCCGGAGCCGACGATCGCCACGCGGTGCCCGGAGGGGTCCAGTGGCGGCAGTGGACGGTCGTGGCCCAGCTGCCAGGCGCGCTCGGCGATGGTGATCTCGACGTTCTTGATGGAGACCGGATCGGAGTCGATCGCGAGCACGCAGGCGCTCTCGCAGGGCGCCGGGCAGAGGCGGCCGGTGAACTCGGGGAAGTTGTTGGTGGCCAGCAGCCGGGCGGCGGCGGCCTGCCAGTCGTCGCGGTAGACCAGGTCGTTCCAGTCCGGGATCAGGTTGCCCAGCGGGCACGCGTCGTGGCAGAACGGGATGCCGCAGTCCATGCAGCGCCCGGCCTGCCCGCCGACGATCGGCAGCAGGCTCTGCCCCTCGTAGACCTCGTTCCAGTCCGCGACCCGCGCGGTGGCCGAACGACGAGTCCTGGGGCGGCGCGGGGTGGTCAGAAAGCCCTTCGGATCGGCCATCGGCGGCCTCCGTCAACCTTGAGATCCGGCGCCTGTCACCCGCCCCCTTTTGGCCCGTTTATGCTCGTTCCTCCGCCTTTCAACCCTGATCGGAGGGGTAACCCTGATCGGAGGGGTAACCCTGATCGGGCGGTCAACCCTGATCGGCCGGCTGGTCGGCGAGCAGCTCGGCGACCAGATCGGCGAACGCCTCCGGGGTGACGATCGGGATGCCCAGCTCCTCGGCCTTGGCGCGCTTGGAGCCGGCCTTCTCCCCGGCGACCAGCAGGGTGGTGCGCTTGCTGACCGAGGAGGAGGCCTTGCCGCCGGCCCGCTCGATCAGCTCGTTCATCTCGGTGCGGGACAGCTCGGCCAGCGCGCCGGTCATGCTGCCGGTGACCACGACGGCCTGGCCGGCGAGCGGGCCGGTCGGCTCGGCGTGCTGCGCCGCGGCCGGCGAGCCGCTGGCGGCGCCGGCGGGCTCGGTGACCGCCGTGCCGACCTGCTCGGCGATCAGCCGGTCGAGCACCGGGGCCAGCTCGGTGAGCTCGCTGACGATCAGCTGGGCCTTCTCGGTGCCGATCCCGTCGACCTGGGCCAGCGCCTCGGCGTCGGCGGCCCGGATCGCGGCCATGCTGCCGAAGTGCGCGGCGATCCGGCGGGACATGGTGCGGCCGGTGCCACGGACGCCGAGCGCGCAGAAGACCCGGTGCAGCGGTTGACGCCGGGCGGTCTCCAGGGCGGCGACCAGGTTGTCGGCGCTGGTCTCGCCCATCCGCTCCAGGGTGAGCAGTTGGGCCTTGGTCAGGGTGAACAGATCGGCGACGTCACGCACCAGGCCGGACTCGACCAGCTGGACGGCCCGGGTGCCGCCGAGGCCCTCGATGTCCAGCTGGTCGCGGCCCGCGGCGTAGCGGATCGAGGCGACGGCCTGGCAGCCGCGGCCGCGCACGCAGCGCCAGCGCTGCTCCGAGCGGTCGATCGCGTCGCCGCACCGGGGGCACACCTCGGGGAAGGCGATCGGCGTCTCGGCGCCGGTGCGCTCCTCGACCAGCGGGGCCTCCACCCGGGGGATCACGTCGCCGGCCCGGTGGACGAAGACCTGGTCGCCCAGCATCAGCCCGCGCCGCTCGATGTCGCCGGGGTTGTGCAGGGTGGCGTAGGTGACGGTGACACCGTCGATCACCACCGGTTCGAGCACGCCGCGCGGTGCGATCACGCCGGTGCGTCCGACGTTCCACTCGACGGCGAGCAGCCGGGTGACCTTGTGCTGGGCGGGGAGCTTGCGGGCGACCGCCCAGCGCGGCGCGCGGGAGCCGCTGCCGGCCTGCTCCTGGTCGGCGGCGGCGTCCGCCTTGACCACCACGCCGTCGATGCCGAACGGCAGCTCGGCGCGGAGCGCGGCGATCCGCTCGATCCGCTGCTGGACCTCGTCGAGGGTGGTGCAGCGCAGCGGGTGGGCGGCGGTGGTCGCGGCGGTGTTGGCCCCGAGCCCGGCCAGGTGGGCGAGCAGCTCGGCGTGGCCCAGGGTGTCCAGACCGAGCGGGGCAAGGCCCACGGCGCCGTAGGCGAAGAAGGTGAGCTCGATCCGGTAGGGGCGGTCCTTGGCGCGCAGCGTGCCGGCGGCCCCGCTGCGCGGGTGGGCGAACGGGGTGGCGCCGTGCTCGGTCCGGACCGCGTTCGCGTGCTCGAACTGCTGCTGGGTGAGCAGCACTTCGCCGCGCAGTTCGAGGTCGAGCGGCTGGGCGAGGGCGGCCGGCAGGCCCAGCACGGCGTCAGCGGCATGCGTGATGTCCTCGCCGGCGAGGCCGTTGCCCCGGGTCAGCAGCTGGACCAGGCGACCGGCCCGGTAGCGGGCGGCGACGGCCAGACCGTCGAGCTTGGGCTCCACGCACCAGCCGGCCACCGGACGGCCCAGGCGGCGCTCCAGACCGGCGGCCCAGCCGGCGAGCTCCTCGGCGGAGAACACGTTGTCGAGCGAGAGCATCGCGACCGAGTGGGGCACCTCGCCGACTGCGGCGCCGCCGGCCACCTTGCCGGTGGGGGAGTCGGGCAGCACCTGGTCCGGGTGGGCGCTCTCGTAGGCCTCGATGGCGCGGACCAGCGCGTCGTACTCGTCGTCGCCCAGCGTGGTGGCGCCGTCGGCGTAGTACGCCGCGGCGGCGCGGACGGTGGTGGCGACGGCGTCGGCGTAGGCGGCGGGAGTGGCCAGAGCGGCGGTCTCGTTCATGGTGCCCATCGTCTCGAACCGTACTGACATTCGGCTCGACGGAGCGCGGCCACCGCGGCGGCGGCAGCGTATGCGCGGCGTTGTGATCGGCCTCCGGTGGCCTGGCGCGGTCAATCGGGGGTACACCAAGGGCATGGTTCGGGTGCCGGTCCGATCGTCGACCGCTCTGCTCACCGGCCGATACCGGGGGAGTCGGCGGGAGCCCCCGCCTGCGGATCCGGAGTCCCCGAAGGATCCGCAGTCCCCGAAGCGGCGGTCCCGGTTCGGCCGGGGGATCCGCAGCGTAGCCGGGCAGGTGTTCCTGCTGCAGGTGGTCGTGGTGCTGCTGCTGGTGCTGGCGGCCGTGCTGGCGCTGGTGCTGGAGTCGCAGCGGGACAGCAACGTGGAGGCCCGCAACCGCTCGGTGGCCGTCGCCCAGACCTTCGCCAACTCGCCGGGGATCGTGGCCGCGCTGGCGTCCCCGGACCCGACCGCCATCCTGCAGCCGAAGGCCGAGGCGGCCCGGGTCGCCTCGGGGGTGGACTTCATCGTGGTGCTGAACACCGACGGCATCCGCTACACCCATCCCAACCCGGCCCGGATCGGGCAGAAGTTCGTCGGCACCTACCAGCCGGCCCTGCAGGGGCAGGTGGTCATCCAGCGGCTCAACGGGACGATCGGGCCGATCGTGCAGGCCGTGGTCCCGGTGTACGACCCCACCGGCAAGGTGGTCGGCCTGGTCTCCGCGGGGATCACCGTCAGCAAGGTGAGCGGGGTCGTCGACCACCAGTTGCCGCTGGTGCTGGGCACCGCGGCCGGCGCGCTGGTGCTGGCGACGGCGGGGACCGCGCTGGCCAGCCGACGGGTGCTGCACCAGACGCGCGGGCTCGGGCCGACCGAGATGACCCGGATGTACGAGCACCACGACGCGGTGCTGCACGCGGTGCGCGAGGGCGTGCTGGTGGTCGGTGGCGACGGACGGTTGCTGCTGGCCAACGACGAGGCGCGCCGGCTGCTCGGCCTGCCACCGGACGCCGAGGGGCGGCTGATCACCGAGCTGGGCCTGGACCAGGAGGCGGCCGAGCAGCTGGCCTCCGGGCAGCTCATCAGTGACGAGGTGCTGGTCACCGGCGAGCGGCTGCTGCTGGTGAACATCCGGCCCACCGACCAGGCCGGCGGTCCGCCCGGCAGCGTGGCGACGCTGCGCGACTCCACCGAACTGCACGCGCTCTCGGACAAGGCGGAGGCGGCCCGCCGACGGCTCAAGCTGCTCTACGACGCGACCGTGGCGATCGGCACCAGCCTCGACGTGACCCGGACCGCGGAGGAACTCGCGTACTTCGCCGTGCCGCGCTTCGCCGACTACGTCACCGTCGACCTGGCGGAGCCGGTGCTGAACGGGGCGGAGCCGCCCGGCGGCATCGCCGCGCCGATGCGCCGGGTGGCGGTCAGCGGCATCCGGCAGGACGCGCCGTTCTACCCGGTGGGCGAGGTGATCGTGATCCGGCCGGCCACCCCGCAGGCCTGGAGCCTGGACACCGGGCACGCGGTGCGCGACCCCGATCTGCGCTCCTCGACCGCCTGGCTGACCCAGGACCCGGCACGGGCCGGCGAGCTGTTGGAGTTCGGCATCCACTCGGTGGTCAGGGTCCCGCTGCGGGCCCGCGGCGTGCTGCTGGGGCTCGCCAAGTTCTGGCGGGCCGAGGGGTCGGCCCGCTTCGACGAGGACGACCAGTCGCTCGCCGAGGAGCTGGTCGCCCGGGTGGCGCTGAGCATCGACAACGCCCGCCGCTACACCCGCGAGCACGCCATGGCGGTGACCCTCCAGCGCAGCCTGCTGCCGCACGGCCTGCCCGAGCAGACCGCGCTGGAGGTCGCCTACCGCTACCTGCCCGCCCAGGCGGACGTGAGCGGCGACTGGTTCGACGTCATCCCGCTGCCGGGCGCCCGGGTCGCACTGGTGGTGGGCGACGTGGTCGGCCACGGCCTGCACGCCGCCGCCACCATGGGACGGCTGCGGACCGCGGTGCTCAACTTCTCCTCCCTCGACCTGCCGCCGGACGAACTCCTCGGATACCTCGACGAGTTGGTCAACCAGCTCGACCAGGACCAGTCGGCGGGCGCGGACAGCGACGCCGTCACCGGGGCCAGCTGCCTCTACGCGATCTACGACCCGGTCTCGCGGCTCTGCACGATGGCCAGGGCCGGCCATCCGCCGCCCGCGCTGGTCCACCCGGCCGGCAGGGTGGAGTTTCCCGAGGTGCCCGCCGGTCCGCCGCTGGGTCTGGGCGGGCTGCCGTTCGCCGCGGCCGAGCTGTGCCTGCCCGAGGGCAGCACGCTGGTGCTCTACACCGACGGGCTGGTGGAGGACCGGGAGCGGGACATCGACGAGGGCCTCGACCTGCTGGCGCGCTCGCTGCAGCAGGTCGGCAGGGGGCCGGAGGAGATCTGCGAGGCGGTGCTCGCCGCCCTGCTGCCCGCCCGCCCGACCGACGACGTGGCGCTCCTGGTGGCCAGGACCCGGGTTCTGACGGGTGATCAGATCGCGCAGTGGCAGGTGCCCTCGGACCGCGCGGCGGTGGGCGAGGTCCGGGCGGCGGTCAGCCGGCAGCTGGCCCGGTGGGGGCTGGAGGAGATGGCGTTCGTGACCGAGCTGATTCTCAGCGAGCTGGTCACCAACGCCATCCGCTATGCGACGGAGCCGATCCAGGTGCGCCTGCTGCGCGACCGGACGCTGATCTGCGAGGTGTCCGACAGCAGCAGCACCTCGCCGCACCTGCGGTACGCCGCCACCATGGACGAGGGCGGGCGTGGGCTCTTCCTGGTCGCCCAGTTCGCCGAGCGCTGGGGCACCCGGCACACCGCGACCGGCAAGGTGATCTGGGCCGAGCAACAGCTGGGCGGGGAACCGGACTTGGGTGCCATGTGGCAGCTGGACGCCGAGTAAAGGCCGGGCGCGTCGAGCGGCGGCCGGGCCGGAGTGTGGGCAGCTCCGGCCCGGCCGCCGTGGTCGGACCTGGTCGGGACGTGGTCGGACGCGGCCGGGTCAGGAGGTGGGAACCAGGATCCACTTCTGGTTGCCGGCGCCGTTGTTCGGCCACTGCAGGACGGTGGCGCCGTCGCTCAGCGAGCCGTTGGAGACGTCGATCAGCTGCCCGTCGTAGGCGCTCGTCAGCTGGACCTGGTTGGGGCCGGCGTCGACCAGTGTCCAGCGGGAGTTGCTGTTGCCGTCGTCGTGGTACTGGATCAGTCCGGTGCCCTGGAGGGTGCTCGGGCCGGGGATGTTGAGCAGCTTGCCGCTGTTGACGTTGCCGACGGTGTACGAGCCGGAGCCGGTGGCCGTGACGGTCCACAGCTGGTCGGTCTGGCCGTTGTCCTGCCACTGCACGATCCCGGCGCTGTCCGCGGTGGAGTCGTAGTTGACGTCCATCCGGCCGCCGGTGAGGGCGTTGACCAGCTTGTACCGCATCCCGGCGACGGGCACGGGGACCAGCTTCCACTGCTGGTCGGCGCCGCCGTTCGGGGCGGCCTGGACGACCGAGGTGCCGTTCACGTCGATGTTCTGGTCGTCCGAGCGGGCGGTGACGGTGTACGAACCGTTGCCCGTACTGGTCAGCTTCCAGCGGGAGTTGGCGGCGTTGTCGTCCTGGTACTGGACCAGCTGGGTGCCGGTGGTGGTGCTGTTGCCGGGGATGTTGGCGAGCAGGCCGCTGTTGACGTTGTCGATCTTGTAGGAACCGTCACCGGTCGGGACCAGCTGCCACTGCTGGTCGGCGGTGCCGTCGGCCGGCGCCTGGATCAGGCCGGCGTCGTTGCCGGTCGATGCTCCGCTGACGCCCAGGTACTGGCCCGAGGCCGCGTTCACCAGGTTGTAGTGCAGGGCTGTGTAGTGGCTGCCGGTGCTCGGGGTGACCCGCAGCAGGCGGCTGGCGTGGGGGTTCAGGGTGGCGCTGAACGTCCCGGTGGAGCTGCCGAGTTCGGTGTGGCTCCAGAGGTCGCGCACGGTGGCGGAGCCGCTGAACCCGAGGTCGGGGAAGTGCGCGGTGACGGTCGCGGCGGAGGAGGAGAGGTTGAAGAGGGCGACCGTGTAGCTGCCGTCGCCGTTCGGCGCGGACCAGACCTGCTGCTGGGTGGTCCGGTCGACCGGGGTGGCCGGGTGGCCGGCCTGGTCGACGGCGAGGACCTCGTCGTTGGTGAGCAGTGCGAGGTCGCCGCTGTCCAGGTTGGTCATGTCGGTGCCGAGCAGCAGGTTGGCGTTCTCGATCGACCACAGTGTGAGCTGGCTCTGCCGCTCGTCGGGGGTCAGACCGTCGTTGTTCCCGTTGCCGACCTCGACGGAGTCCAGGTCGTTCCAGCCACCGGCACCCGCGAAGGGCGCCCACGGCGGGGCGTCCTGGAAGCGGCCGGCGACGTTGTTCCAGTCGGTCAGGGGGTAGGAGCCGCTGGCGCAGTAGCACTCGATGTCGCCGTCGATCCGCCAACTGTTCGCGCTGGCACGCCAGGTGGGCGCGTTGTTGATGTCCAGCGAGTTGGACAGCGCGAGGTGGATGGGCCGGCCGGTCTGGTCGAGGGCCTGCGACCAGTGCTGGATGTCGGCGACGTCGCCGTCGCCGACCCCGTCGATCTTGAGGAAGTCGATGCCGTAGGAGGCGAGTTGATCGGCCCAGGAGTTCAGGTACGCCTGGGCGGCGGCCGGGTTCTTGGCGTAGTCGATGTAGTACATCGAGCCGTAGCCGTAGTTGTAGTTGGTCTCGAAGCCGAGGGTGTTCGAGACGATGTCGCGGGCGTGGAACGAGGTGCCGGCGATCGGGGTGTTCTGGTTGTAGGCGGCCACCGGGATGCCCGGCGTCAGGTACATCCCGAACTTCTCGCCCAGGTTGTGGACGTAGCTGCCTACCGAGCCCATGCCGTCCGGGAATCGGCTGGGGTCGGTCGCCCAGCGGCCGTAACCGTCGACCGTGTTGGCCGGGTTGAGGTACCAGAAGTCGTCGATGTTGACGTAGCGGTAGCCGTGCGAGACGAGGCCCGAGGTCGACATCGCCTTGGCCTGCGCCTCGATGTTCGCCTCGGTGGGGTCCTTCCGCAGGAAGCTCCAACTGCTCCACCCCATCGGCGGGGTGACGGAGGCTCCGTTGTCCTGGGCCTGGGCGGGGGTGGCGGCGCTGAGCAGCAGGGGCGGTGCGGCGGCCGCGGCGAGCGCGAGGACGAGGGCCGGCCGGATCAGTCGGCCCAGCAGACCGGCGGGGGAGGTGCGCAAGGGTGGCCTCCGAGGTGGCGGGGGAGGGGTGCGACGGGGTGGGGATGGAGGGCGAGGGGGTGGCGAAGCCGGCACAGGAACCGACAGAAATAAACAGGTTCAAACGGCTGGACATATGACAGCCAGGTTGCGTACCGATGTCAAGGCCTCGCGCAGAAGTGGGCGTTGGGCCGGGTGGAAGTCCCGCAGGCCTTGTGCGGTCTCTTGACATGACTTCGACGGGAGCTCACCATTGTGCGCAAATGTTAGCTTGCGTCAGTTTGAGTGCGGCCGTGTTCGGCGGGGATTCGTTCGGTGTTTCGCCGGATCGGGTCAGGACGGGTCGACCCGGCGGACCGTCAGTGGCGTGCGCGGAGCCTGGTGCCCGCCGCTGAGCAGCATCCGCACCTCGCCCTGGTCGCTGATCTCCGCGCGAACGATCCCCGTCGCGTCGCCGTACACGGGGTGGCCCGCCGGGCCGCGGGCTCCGGTCGGGCGGACCAGGACCACGTCGTACGGCTCGCTGGTCGCGGCATCGGTTTCGGCGTGGGCGAAGACCAGCTCGTACAGCGGCCCGTCGTTCTCGCTCATCAGTGGCCTCCTCGCCGCCAGCGTGCGGCGTGTCGCCTCCCCTGAGAGCTCGCCTTCCCTGGGGAGGCCGGTGGAAACGTCCGCCGGACCGGATTCCGGGCGGGCTGCCGGCGGACGGCGGTGGGGTGCATTGTGAGTTCCGAACTGATGATCCATAAGATGCGGGCCGTGATGATCATCAGACGACGATGGCCGACCCGGCCCGCCGCCCTGCTCGCCGCCCTGCTGACCGTGGCCTTCGCGGTCCTCGGCGGCGGCCTGCCCGCGTACGCCGACCAGCCCACGGCCGGGCCCAGCGCCCCGACGAGCACCACCGAGGCACCGAAGGTCGACCTGATCCTGGATGTCAGCGGTTCCATGGGGATCCAGGACATCGAGGGCAGAAGCCGGATCTCGGTGGCCCAGCAGTCCATCGACGAGGTGATCGACGCGTTGCCGCCGGAGGCCGAGTTCGGCATCCGCACGCTGGGCGCGACCTACCCCGTGAGCGACAAGACGGACGGCTGCAAGGACACCCAGGTGCTCTACCCGGTCGGCAGGACCGACAAGGTCGAGGCCAAGACCGCGGTCGCCACCCTGCGCCCCACCGGTTGGACCCCGATCGGACTGGCGCTGCGCGGCGCGGCGCAGGACCTGGGCACCGGGCAGGCCACCCGGCGAATAGTGCTGATCACCGACGGTGAGGACGACTGCTCGCCACCGGACCCCTGCGACGTGGCCCGTGAACTGGCCGCCCAGGGCACCCACCTGGTGGTGGACACGCTGGGCCTGGCGCACGACGACCAGGTCCGCCAGCAGCTGCTCTGCATCGCGAACGCCACCGGCGGGACCTACACCGACGTCCACACCCAGCAGCAGCTCAGCCAGCGGGTGCAGCAGCTGGTCACCCGGTCGGACACCAGCTACCGGGCGACTCCGGCCGACATCGCCGGCGCGGACAGCTGCGCGGGCGCGCCGCTGCTCACCCCCGGCGTCTACGCCGACCGGGAGAAGTTCGCCGAGCACCGCTTCTACCGGGTGTCGGTCAAGCCGGGCCAGGAGCTGCGCGCCTCGGTGAGCGTCACGCCGGACCGCGCGGTGGCGCCGGACTACGGCGTGCTGCTGCGGGCGACCGACGTGGGCGGGCAGGAGCTGGTGCGCGGGACGGACGCGGGCAGCGGGCGCACCGACGTGGCGTCCACCGGACTGCGGTGGTCCGCGCCGGGATCGGTCGGGGCGACCGCCTCGCCGACCGCGTCGGTGGCCGGCGTCCCGGCGACCGACCCGAACACCGGACAGGTGGTCTGCCTGACCGTCAGCAACTCCTTCGCCGGTCAGCCCGGCGTGCAGGCCGATCCCGGCCTGCCGCTGGAGCTGACGGTGGACGTGGTGGCGGCCTCGCCGGCGCCGGACGGTCCGGCGCTGGGCCTGGGCCGGGGCTGGGTGATGCTGCTGGTGCTCACCGGTGCGGGGCTGGTCACCGGCCTGCTCTGGGGCTGGGTCGCGCGCTGGCGGATCGCGGTCTGGCGGGCGAACTGATGAGGCATGGGGAACTGACGATGCGTGGCAGAATCTCGACCGCCCTGACCACCCTGACCGCCGTGGGCGTCGCGGCAGGGGCCGTGCTGGTGCTGGGGGCGCCCGCGGCGCAGGCCGACTCGCCCTCGCCCTCTCCCTCGGCGTCCGCGAGCGGTTCGGCGGCGCCGGTGACCAGCTCCGGCACCTCCTTCCTGACTGCCACCACGCTCGCCCCGGGCCAGGCCGCCCAGGTCGCCGCCGCCACCGGCGACTACCTCTACTGGGCGTTCGCGGCCTCGGCAGGCCAGACCGACACCGTCACGGTCGACGTCTCGCTGCCGCCGGCGGCCCAGCGGCACGGCCCGCAGACCTGGACCGTGGACCTCTTCGACGGCCTGCGCCGCCGGCAGGCCTGCACGGCCGGGCCGCAGAACGGCACCGCCGACCAGACGGCCGGTTCGCTCTCGATGAGCTGCACCCTGCGGCAGATCCGCTCCTGGGCCGAACCCTGGTCGGGCGACCCGCTGCCGGGCACCTACTACGTCCGGCTGTCGACCTCCGACGTGCAGCAGTCCGACCTGGGCCTGGCCGCCCAGGTGAACGTGCGGGTCGGCGCCACCGGCGGGGCGGACGAGGCGCAGCCGGAGGGCGGCGCGCTCAAGGCCGCGCTGGTGCCGCCGGTCAATCCGGGCGCGACCGTGGCGCCGGGCGCCACCGGCCTGCCGAGCGCGGCAGCCTCGGCGTCCGGCGTGGCGTCGACGCCCGGCGGTGCCGCCGTGGCGGCGCCGAGCACGCCCGCCTCCCACTGGTACTCCGGGCTGTTCTCGGGCTGGAACACCCGGTGGTTCTGGACCCTGGGCGGCGCGGCCCTCGCCTCGCTGGCCGGCGTCGGCGGGTACACCCTGACCCGGCATCCGCGGGGCCGGCGGCCCTGGTCGCCGCGACCGCCGTACTCGCACACCGAGCGGTCCTGACCTGACGTCAGGGCCTCCGCTCCGGGCCCGGCACGCTTCGGCGTGCCGGGCCCCGCGCTTCACCGCCGCGGGACCGGACGGGCCTCATGATGTCGGTGCGGCGTGCGACGCTTCGTCAGGTCGTGGTCGTAGGTCGTGGCCGTGAACCGAACTGCCCGGAAGAGGAGCAAGTCCCGTGCGCATCGTGATCAATGAGTTCATCAGTCTGGACGGCGTGGTGCAGGCGCCCGGCGCGCCCGAGGAGGACACCGACGGCGGTTTCGCGCACGGCGGTTGGACGCATCCCTTCTTCGACCCGGAGGTGGTGGGCGGCGCCTTCGCCGACGCGCTGACCAAGGCCGAGGCGCTGCTGTTCGGGCGCCGCACCTGGCAGACCATGGCCGCGGCGTGGCCCGATCGGGCCGGCGACCCGTTCGCCGATCGGATGAACAGCATCCCGAAGTACGTCGTCTCCCAGACGCTCGGCGACGCCGAGTTGACCTGGCAGAACAGCACGCGGATCCCCGGTGACAAGGCCGTCGCCCGGATCCGGGAGCTGCGTGAGAGCGACGGCGGCGACCTGCTGGTGATGGGGAGCCCCACCCTGGCGCGGACCCTGCTGCGCGAGGACCTGGTCGGTGAACTGCGGCTGATGGTCATGCCGGTGCTGCTCGGCGGCGGAAAGACGATCTTCCCGGAGGACGGCGCGCTGCGCACGCTGGAGCTGGTCTCCACGGTCACCAGTGGCACCGGCGTGAACGTGTGCACCTACCGGCCGGCCGGATCGAAGTAGCCGCGGTCCGCGGCCGGTCAGCCGAGCCGCATCCAGAGGGGCCAGAACGGCAGGACCGAGAGCAGCAGCCCCACGCCGGCCGCCGTCAGGCCGGTCCGCGCGGTGCCGCGGCCGGTGCGCGGGGGCTCGGGCCTGCGGGTCTCGACCGGGGCGCTGTCGATCCTGGTGAGGGCGATCCGGCCGACCCAGCCACCGGCCGTTTGGCGGGCAGGGTACCGTCCGTGCGCCGACCGCCCGAACAGGCCGGTGTACGAAGGAGATCGCCAGTGTGCGAAGCACCCGAATCGTGATCAAGGATCCGTGCCGGATGGGAACCCGAGGCCCTACGGTGCACGTCGCAGGCATCGCCGCGCACGCGCGCGGCCGGCCACGCACGCGCGGCCAGGCGGCATCGAGACCAGAGGGAACCAGAGAACGACTATGAACGGCCTGACCGACGAGAGCACGGCCGGGGCCGACGGCCCGTGGACCCTGCCCGGCTACACCCATGAACGCGAACTCGGTGCCGGGGGCAGCGGGCGCGTGGTGCTGGCCCGGCACGAGGCCACCGGCACCCGGGTGGCGGTCAAGTACCTGAGCGCGGCGGTCGGCGACACCAGCGCTTTCCGCCGTGAGGCGGAGCTGCTCGGCGCGCTGCGCTCGCCGCAGGTCGCCCGGCTCTACGAGTACGTGGAGGGCCCGCGCGGCGCCGCTATCGTGATGGAGCTGGTGGACGGCATCGCCCTGCGCGCGCTGCTGCGCCAGGAGGGCGCCACCTCGCCCGAGGCAGCCCTGGTGGTGCTCAAGGGCTCACTGCTGGGCCTGGCCGCCGCGCACGCCGCCGGGGTGGTGCACCGTGACTACAAGCCGGAGAACGTGCTGGTCACGGTCGACGGGTCGTCCAAACTGGTGGACTTCGGCATCGCGGTCCCGCACGGCGCCACCGGGAAGATCGCCGGCACCCCGGTGTACATGGCCCCCGAGCAGTGGGCGGGCCGGCCGGCCTCGCCATCGGCGGACGTGTACGCGGCCACCGCCACCTTCTTCGAGTGCCTCACCGGGGCCAAGCCGTACAACGGCACCACACTGGCCGAGCTGGCCGCTCAGCACACCGAGGCCCCGATCCCCGACCAGCTGGCCCCGGAACCGGTGCGGTCGCTGATCCGCGCGGGGCTGGCCAAGACGCCGGGGGAGCGGCCGGCCAGTGCGGCCGCGTTGGTCGAGCAACTGGAGCTGGTGGCGCACGCCGGGTACGGGGCGAAGTGGGAGGAGCGCGGGCGGGACGCGCTCGCCGCGCTGGTCGCGCTGCTGCCGCTGCTGCTGCTTCCGTCCGGCGGCGGCGCGGCGGCGGGCAGCACTGCGCTGGCCACCACCGTGCTGGGCGGCGGGGCCGCCGACTTCGCTCCGGCTGGCGACCAACTCGCCGTTCCGAGAACGGGGTTGAGTCGCCGGGTCAAGGTGCTGGCCGGTGCGGTCGGGGTGGTGTTGCTGGGCGGGGCGATGGTCGACGTCGCCGTCGCCGACGGGCCGGGCGCCTGGGGCACGACCAGGATCACGACGGCCGGCCCGCCGGCCGAGCTGACCACCTCGCTCGCGCCGGCGGCCGATGTGGCGGCTGCTGCCGCGGCTTCGGCGGCCGCTTCGGTATCGGCGTCGACCTCGGCGTCCGCGTCCGGCTCGCCGAGTCCTTCCGCTGCCGCGTCCCCGTCCGGGTCCGCAACGGCTTCGGCGACGGCATCGCCGCAACGCGGCGGCGGCGCGGCTCCGAGCAGCAGCCGGTCGGCTGCGGCCGGACCAGCGCCCACCTCGACCGGCGGGCCGGCCGCTGGTCCGTCGACCGCGCCCAGTGCGGGGCCCACCGCGGTGCCTACCGTGGCGCCGACCTCGCCGTCCTCGTCCGCGCCGGCGACGCCCTCGTCGGTGCCGACTCCGCTGCGGGTGCTCGCAGTGAGCATCACCGGTTACGGCTGCTACGGGAACTACGGCACCAGCGGCACCGTCGACGTCACCTCGGACGGCGCCGCCGCCGGGGCGCTGACGGTCAGTTGGGTGGACGACGACGGCGGATCGCGCAAGGTGGTCGCGAGCCAGACCTTCACCCTCGCCAAGGGGCAGACCCGGACCGCGTTCCCGGTCAGCCACACCTTCGCCGACAGCGCGACGTTCTGGGGACTGCAGGTCGCCACCGACCCGGCTGCGGTCCGGGGCCAGGGCGGCTACCAGGAGGTCGCCGCCTACCTGTGCAACCCGCCCCGCTGACCACTCCGCTGACCGTCTCGCAGAACCGCGGCCGCAGACCGGCCAAGACCAGCCGCCAGGAAGAGAGCATGTCCACACCTCAGGACCCGACCGTCGAGCTGCCGTCGGGCCAACTGTCCACTGTCGAGCTGCCGTCGGGCCAATTGCCGACCATGGAGCTGCCGTCGGGCGCGTTGTCCACCGTCGAGCCGTCCACTGTCGAACTCCCGGCGGGCGAGCTGTCCACCGAAGAGCTCCCGCCCGCCGCACCCCGCCCGGTCGATCCGGAGGTGGACAGCGCCACGTTGCTCGACGAGGAGGTCTGGGACACCCCGGCCGCCACCGTCGAGCTGCCCGAGGGCACGACCGCAGAGCCGGCCGCCACGGTTGAACTGCCCGAGGACGAGGACGGGCTGCGCCGCTTCGGTCCGGGCGTGCCGAGCTCGGCCACTGCGGCCATCCCGCCACTGGCCGCCGCCCGGTGGCGCGGCGTCGAGCCGCCGGCCCCCACCGAGCAGTCGCCCCGGCGCCGGGGCTCGCGGTGGCTGGTGCCGGTGCTGATCCTGCTGGCGGTGCTGGCCGTCCTGGTCTGGCAGTGGTGGCCGAATCCGCTCGCGGTCACCGGGGTCTCGGTGCGTACCGATCCGGCCGGCCCGGCCTGCGATGGCACCGCCGTCGTGACCGGCACCCTGGACACCGACGGCGGGGCGGGAACCGTCTCCTACCGTTGGCGGCGTAGCGACGGCACGGTCTCCGCCGACCTCACCCAGCCGGTTCCCAAGGGCAGCCGGCACACCGATGTGGTGCTCCGCTGGACCTTCGAGGGCAAGGGGGCCATGGCGGCCACCGCGACCCTGGAGGTCCTCTCGCCGGATCCGCGCAGTGCGGCGGCCTCGTTCGACTACAGCTGCCAATAAGTCTTCTGACGGTCGGTCAGTCAGGGTTGACCGGGCTCACCGCGTGCAGCGGTCCCCGTTGGGTTCACTGGCGGGCGCTCAGCCGTGCGGGGGTCAGGGCAAGGGTTGGGGGGATGGCCGCAGGTCGGGGGCGGATTGCCGGCGGTAGGCGGGGGTCGGGGGCGCGAGAACTCGCGGTCGTGGGCGGGGTGGGGGTGGTGGATGTGGTGGCCGTCACCGCCGGTGCGGGGTGAGGCCGCCCACATTGTCGACACCCGGTGAGCGGCTCCTGACCCAGCGCCCACTTCGCGAAGATCCGCAACGGCCGTGCGAATGGTCCACGTCACATCCGAGCCGGCCGGCCGCAGCACCGTCGTGGTCGCCGGCTGCACAGCAGCGACGCCGAGCTGGACACACCCTTCGCCCGGTTGCTGGACACGCCGTGCCCGGAGGGTGCAGGTGATCAGGGTCGACGAGGGCCCCACCTGCCGCCCGAACGTCTGACGGATCATCAGCAGGTTTGGCACACCTGGCCGTTGGTGGCCGAGGGTCAACCGCTCAGCGGCGGCCTCCACGCCCCGGCCGACCCTGCCGCATGACGAAGGCGCCCACCGTCACGGTGGGCGCCTTCGTCATGTCGCAGCGAGCGCGAACGCCACGACCGACCCAAGCTACCGTCTTCCGGCGGGATCGGAGGAGTGGTTCTGAACACACTGCCGCAGGCCCGCCGCTCGATTGACAGTACTCGAACGATCGGGCAAGAATCCGGGCACCCGGCGGTTCCTCAGCCAGAGGACAGCCACCACAACGACCGTCGGAGACCTTCACCGATATCAGTGCCCCGGCACCGCCATGCCTTGATCACCCGTGCCCGCTCAGCGGGCCGGCGACCTCACGAGGAAGACCCGATGCCCCCTTCCGCTCTCCCGCCCCGTCGTGCCCGACGTGCCCGTCGACGTGCTCGTCGCCGCATCGTCTGCGGTGTCGTCGGCACGGTCGGTCTGCTGGCCGTCCTGCTCAGTGCCTGTGGTGGGGGAGGCGGCGCCGGTAGCGCCGGGGGGCAGCCGGCTACCGGGCCGAGCACGGTCGCGGCCGGCGTTCCGGGCGCGAGCGCCTCGCCGTCGTCGTCCGCCTCTCCGTCGCCGGCCGGAGCGGTGTCGTCGGCCCCGGCGTCATCGTCGTCGGCCGGACCGTCGGCGGCGGCGTTCGCCGGGGTGTCGCTGACGGCGGCCGAGCTGCCCGCTGGCTCGGTCGAGCAGTGGAAGCCGCTCGCCGCGCCGCGCACCTCGGCGATGACCAAGGCCGTCCAGGTCAACGAGTGCGCGTCGGTCACCGGTGGTGTCTCCTGGCAGCAGCTGGGCTACGTCAGCACGTACCAGACGCCCGCCGAGCAGGACCTGTTCAGCTTCCGCGACGCCGCGTCCGCCCGGTCCGCGTACCAGAACCTGCTGACCCAGATGGGCAGTTGCCAGGCCCAGTCCCGCGCCCTGCAGACCAAGTCGCTCGGCACCGCCGACGCCGAGGTCGTCCAGACCGCCGGCACCGACCAGGGCACCGCCTGGTCACGCCACTGGAACGGGGTCGAAGGAATCTCCGCAGCGGGCCTGCAGACCGACCACCTCTATGCCGTCCAGCAGGGCAGCATCCTCGCCATCGTCCACTTCGACGAATGGGCCGGCGTCCCCGCCGCCCCCTACAGCACCCAAGCCGACGGAGACCTGCTCACCGCGGTCGCCCACCGGCTCGGTTGATTCACCCACTCTCCTGCCACCTCTCCCGTCCCTGGAGACAAGCATGCCTTCGCACCGCAAGATGCCCTCGCATCGCAAGCACGTCCGCCGCTGGGCCGTCGGCCTGGTCGGCGCCGGCGCCGCCTCCCTGCTCGCCGCCGTCCCCGCGCACGCCGCCTCGTCCGTCGACGGCACGATCTCGCCCACCGAGGTCATTCAGCGGGCCCAGAGCTGGGTCAGTGAGGGCGTGCCGTACAACCAGGGCGCCAACTACACCGACAGCAACGGCAGCTACCGCGAGGACTGCTCCGGCTTCGTCTCGATGGCCTGGCACCTGTCCGACAGCCTGGTCACCCAGACGCTGCCGAGCGTCTCCACCCAGATCGCCAGCAGCCAGCTCCAGCCGGGCGACGCCCTCGACTACACCGACGAGCACGTCATCCTGTTCGGCGGCTGGATCGACCAGTCCGCCGGGACCTTCAACTACTACTCCGAGCAGAACTCGCGGGTCCTGACCAACGAGTACCAGGGCGACCTCAACTCCAGCTCGGTGGCCGGCTGGCCGACCAGCTCGTACACGCCGCTGCGCTACAACAACATCTCGGGCGCGGCTCCCACCACGACGACTCCCGCTCCCGCTCCGACCCCGGCGCCCGCTCCGGCCCCGGCCCCGGCCGGCGGCGCCACGGGTACCACCGGTGGTACCGCTGGTACGGGTGGCAGCACCGGCGGCACCGCCTCGCGCCACGGCCACCACGGTTGGAGCTGGAGCTCCAACCACCGCTGGTGGTAAGCCGGTCACGCTGAGCTGAGTCGGCCCGCAGTGCGAAGGCCCCCGGTCCCTCGAAGGTGAGGGGCCGGGGGCCTTCGCACTGCTGTTGGGCGTGAGGACGTCAGGACACCACAGGGCTGCGGCGTTCGACCGTCCTGGCGATCCGGATACCGGGGGTCATGCCCGTGCCTCGACGCCGAGTTCGGTGAGCAGGCCGCGGACGCGCCGCTCGATCTCGTCGCGGATCGGGCGGACCGCATCGACGCCCTGCCCGGCCGGGTCCGCCAACTTCCAGTCCAGGTAGCGCTTTCCGGGGAAGTGCGGGCAGGCGTCGCCGCAGCCCATGGTGATCACGACGTCGGAGCTCTGCACGGCCTCGACGGTGAGCACCTTTGGCGTCTCGGCGGAGAGGTCGATACCGGCCTCGCGCATGGCGTCGACCACCGCCGGGTTCACGGTGTCGGCAGGGGCGGAGCCGGCCGAGCGGACCTGGACACGGTCCTGTCCGAGGTGGGCGAGGAAGGCGGCGGCCATCTGGGATCGCCCGGCGTTGTGGACGCAGACGAACAGCACGGACGGAACGGCGGGAGTGCTCACGGCAGGGTGCTTCCTTGATCGAGAAGAGAGATGCGGGAGGGCCGGTCAGCGGCCGGAGGCGGCGAGGTGGTGCTCGCTGTGCGGGACGACGACGTCCTCACCGGCGGGCGTGGGTCGGCCGAACAGTACGGCGACCAGTGCGACGCCGACGGCCAGGCCGACGAGTTGGGCGGCGATGAACGCCAGCACCGAGCCGGGGGCGATGCCGGCGAAAGTGTCCGTGAAGGCCCGGCCGACGGTCACCGCGGGGTTGGCGAAGCTCGTCGAGGACGTGAACCAGTAGGCCGCGCCGATGTAGGAGGCGACGGCGACAGGCGCGAAGTGCGCGCGACCCGTGCGGGCCAGGCCGAAGATCAGCAGGATCAGGCCGGCGGTCGCCACGACCTCGCCCAGCCACAGGTGTGGGGCCGAGCGGTCGTGGGTGGACCAGCGCACCAGCGGCTCGGCGAACATCGCGTCCGCGAGCACCGCGCCGCCGATCGCTCCGGCGATCTGTGCGGGCACGTAGGCGGCGACCTCGCGCAGGGTCGGGCCCCCGCCTGCGCGGCGGCCGGTCCACCAGGCGGCCAGGGTGACGGCGGGGTTGAAGTGGGCGCCGGAGACCGGACCGAGCAGGGCGATCAGCACGCCCAGACCGAAGACGGTGGCCAGGGAGTTGGCCAGCAACTGCACGCCGACGTCCTGGGAGAGCTTTGCGGCCTGGACGCCGGAGCCGACCACGATGGCGACCAGCGCGCCCGTCCCGACGAACTCGACGGCGGTGCGGCGGCCCAGCCGGGCGGGCGCGGTCATCTCGCAGCCCCCGCACCCGGGACTGCCCCGGTCGGAGCCTCCAGTAGCGAGGACAGGCGGGCGAGGGCTGCGGGCAGCACCCAGTAGTAGACCCAGGTCCCCCGTCGCTCGGAGTCGACCAGTCCGGCCTCGCGCAGCACCTTCAGGTGGTGGGAGATGGTCGGCTGGGAGACGTCGAACGGGCCGGTCAGGTCGCAGACGCAGGCCTCGCCGCCCTCGTGCGAGGCGATCAGCGACAACAGCCGCAGCCGCACCGGGTCCGACAGAGCCTTGAACATCCTCGCCAGGTCGGTGGCGGCCGCTTCGCCCAGCGGCTCGCGGACCATCGGCGAGCAGCACGCCACCGCTTCGTCCTGACCGAGCACCGGCAGTTCCAGATTCGACATACGTCTATGTTGACAGTCATCTAATCGAGTGGCAATCTCGGCTGTATCGACATCTGTCGATACAGGACTCGGATCGGGGAGACCACCATGTCCCGCGTTCAGCTCGCCCTTCGCGTCGCCGACCTCGAAGGCTCGATCGCCTTCTACGCCAAGCTCTTCGGCGTCGAGCCCGCCAAGCGCCGCCCCGGCTACGCCAACTTCGCCATCACCGAGCCCCCGCTCAAGCTCGTCCTGCTCGAGGGCGTCGCCGGCGAGGACACCCGCCTGGACCACCTCGGCGTCGAGGTCGCCACCAGCGAGGACGTGACCGCCGCCACCGACCGGCTGAGTGAGGCCGGCTTGGCCACCTTCGAGGAGAACAACACCTCGTGCTGCTATGCGGTCCAGGACAAGGTCTGGGTGCACGGGCCGGGCAAGGAGCCCTGGGAGGTGTACGTGGTCAAGGCCGACGCCGACCGGATCGGCACGAGCGCCACCCCCGCCGGTGACACCTGCTGCTGAGGCTCGCAGAGGCGGGGGCATGGCGGCGAGCCCACGACGGGCGGTGTGCTGACGGTTGGTCAGGTGGCCAGCAGGACGGCGACGCCCGTGATCCGGTCCGCCGCCAGGTCCGCCAGCGCGGCGTCGGCGCGGTCCATCGGATAGCGCTGGACGTGCACCTGCGGTCGGGTGCGGGCGACCGCGTCGAGGTAGGCCCGGCCGTCGGCCCGGGTGTTGGCGGTGACGCTGCGCAGGGTGCGTTCCTGGAACAGGTGGCGCTGGTAGTCGAGTACGGGGATGTCGGTGAGGTGGATGCCGGCCACCGCGAGGGTGCCGCCGCGGTCCAGGGCGCCGAGCGCGACCGGGACCAGGTCGCCGACGGGGGCGAACAGGATGGCGGAGTCCAGCGGTTCCGGGGGCGTCTCGTAGGCGTCGCGGGCGGAGGCGGCGCCGAGTTCGAGGGCCAGCCGCCGGGCCGGCTCGGAGCGGGTCAGCACGTGCACGGTGGCGCCCTCGGCGAGGGCGAGTTGGGCGGTGAGGTGCGCGGAGGCGCCGAAGCCGTAGAGGCCGAGCCGGCCGCCCGGTGGCAGGTCGGCGCGCCGCAGTGCCCGGTAGCCGATCAGGCCGGCGCAGAGCAGCGGCGCGAGTTCCTCGGCCGGCGGGCCCTCGGGCAGCCGGTAGCTGAAGTCGACGTTCGCCAGCAGCTGCTCGGCGTAGCCGCCGTGCCGGTCCCAGCCGGTGTAGCGGGAGTTCGGGCAGAGGTTCTCGTGCCCGCCCCGGCAGTACCGGCAGGTCCCGCAGATGCTCGCCAGCCAGGCCACGCCGACCCGGTCGCCGGGCGCGAAGCCGGCCGCCTCGGCGCCGGTGCGCAGCACCCGGCCGACCACCTCGTGGCCCGGCGTGCAGCGGGGCGTGCGGGGCGCGAGATCCCCTTCGGCCAGGTGCAGATCGGTACGGCACACCCCGCACGCCGCCACCTCGACCAGCAGCTCCCGGGGACCGGGTTCGGCCACCGGTCGCCGCACCCGGCGCAGCGGTGCGGAGCCGAGCGGGCCCGGGTGCTCCACCACCCAGGCTGCGATATCGGGCATGACGCGCTCCTCGGGGTTCGGCAGCGGGGCGGGCGGCTGCTCGCCCTTCTCCATCGTCCGCCGGGAACCTGCCGTCCGCCGTCACGGGCCGAGGGCCGGTCGGCTGGTTCGTAAGCGGCCCGAAGGGCGCACGATGGGAGCAGCGCAGGGCGTGCCGCCACCGGACGCCCGGCACCTCATGGAGGCCGTCATGCTCACCTCGGAACTCGACTCCGCGACCCTGGAGGGCTTGGTCTCCGCCGCGGTCGCCGCGCCGTCGCTGCACAACACCCAGCCCTGGCGGTTCCGATTCCGCCCCGACACCACCACGCTGGAGGTCCACGCGGTGCCGCAACCGGCGCTGCGGATCACCGATCCCAGCGGTCGCGGCCTGCACCTCTCGGTCGGTGCCGCGGTGTTCAACCTGCGGGTCGCCATCCGGCAGGCGGGCCACGAGCCGGTGGTCCGGCTGCTGCCCAGGACGCCCGAGCCCGACCTGCTCGCGGCGGTCCGCCTGGCCGGCCCGAGCCGGCCGCCCGAGGGCGGCGGGCGGGACCTCTACTCGGCGATCTGGCGACGGCACAGCAGCCGGCTGCCCTTCACCGACGCGCCGGTGCCCGCCGCGATCCTGACCGAACTCGCCGAAGCCGCCCGCGCGGAGGAGGCCTTCCTGGAACTGCCGAGCGAGCAGGAGATCCACCGGCTGCTGGCGGCGACGGCGGAGGGCGAGCGCCGCGCCGTCTCCGAGCCGGGCCGGCGCCGGGAGCGCTGGCAGGCGGTCCAGGACGACCCGAGCCGCCACTACGGCATCCCGACCGAGGCGATCGGCCCGCTGGACGCCGAAGGGCGCCTGCCGCAGCGCGACTTCGCGGCGTTGCGCCCCGGCGAGCACCAGCGCACTGCCGCGTTCGAGGCGCGCCCTCGGGTCGCCGTGCTCGGCACTGCGCGCGACGAACCCGCCGACTGGCTGCGCGCCGGGCAGGCACTGGAACGCGTGCTGCTGCTGGCCACCGCGCACGGTCTGCGCGCCTCGCTGCTGAGCCAGGCGCTGGAGTGGTCCGACCTGCGCTGGGCGCTGCGCGATCCGCGCCATGGTCCCGGGCACGTCCAGATGCTGATCAGGCTCGGCTACGGGCCCGAGGGTGCGCCGACGCCCCGTGCCCCGGTCGCCGAGGTCCTCGACCGGGACGGCTGACCTCGGGACGGTTGACCCCAGGCGGTTGACGTGCGCGCGCACCCGACAGAGCGCAGCGTGGAAGGGGGCAGCAGGAGAAGCGAGTGAGGTGAGGCAGCGTGGCCACAGCAGAGGAGACGCCTCGGGTGGTGGTCGGCGTCGACGGCTCGGCCTCGTCACGGGCCGCCGTCCGGTGGGCGGTGCGCTACGCGGAGTTGCTCGGCGCACTGGTGGACGCGGTCGGCGTGATCGAGGTCCCACTGAACTACGGCTGGTCGGCCCCGGTGGTCGACACCTCGCTGGACGAGCAGACGGCCCGGCGGAATTTCACCCAGGAGCTGGACTCGGTGTTCGACGGGAACCGGCCGGTGCAGGTACGGGAGTCGCTGGTGCGCGGGAACCCGGCCGAGGCGCTGGTCGAGGCGGCTCGCGGCGCGGAGGTGCTGGTGGTCGGCAGTCGTGGGCACGGCACCTTCGCCCGGGCGCTGCTCGGTTCGGTCAGCCAGCGGTGCGCGCTGCACGCGTCGTGCCCGGTGGTGATCGTCCGGGCGGACTAGGGCCTGTACGGCGGATCTTTTCGGATGAGCCCGCGGCGTTGGGCGCCCGGCTGGGCGTGCGCCCGAGTCGTCCTCGTACTGGACGTACTTGGGCGATTCGGGCGTGCGTCCAGCCGGGATGCCCGGCGTCGCGGGCCCGGAAAGATCCGCCGTACAGGCCCTAGGCCCTGAGGCCGACTGAACCGGCCTGGCTCAGTGGTACGGCACCACCGCGACCGGGCAGCCCACGTGGTGGATCACCGCGTGGGCCACCGACCCCAGGTGCGTGCCCGCCGGACTGCGCCGGCGGTGGGCGCCGACCACCAGCAGTTCGGCCGTCGCACCGGCGTCCACCAGGGTGAGCCCGGCGTGCCCGCGCAGCATCGCGGTCGCCGTGGGCAGGTCGGGATAGCGCTCCCGCCAGGGGGCCACCGCCTCCTCCAGGGCTCGCTGCTCGGCCTCGGTCGGCTCCTGCTGCAGCTCGCCGGTCGCACCGAAGTGCAGGTACTCGCTGCCGGCCGGCGGTCCCCAGGCATGCACCACGGTCAGCGGCGCCCCGCGCTCCGCGGCCGTCTCGAAGGCGAAGGCCGGCACCTCCTGGCACGGATACGCCAGGTCCAGGCCCAGGATCACGCCCTCGCCGGCGCTGTCGTCACCGGCGGTGCCGTCCGACGCGGGGCCGTCGTCCCCGGTCGGTCCGCCGGACGGCGCGCGCACCAGCACCACCGGGCAGGTCGCCTGGGTGAGCACCTGGTGGCTCACCGAGCCGACCAGGAAGCCGCGCAGCGCGCCGAGCCCGCGCGAGCCGAGCACCAGGATCGCGGCCCGGTCCGCGGCGGCCGCCAGCACGCCGACCGGGTCCTTGCGCACGTGCGTCTCCCGTACGTCGAGATCGGTGAACCGGGAGCGGATCTCGTCCGCCCGCGCGGTCAGCTGCTCGCGGCCCCACTGTTCGGCCTGCCCGGTGCTCGGGGCCTTGCCGTGTCCCCAGGGCCAGGCCTGCAGGATCTCCAGCGGGAGTTCACGCCGCTCCGCCTCGCGCGCGGCCCACTCGGTGGCCGCGCGGCTCGCGTCCGATCCGTCGAATCCGGCGATCATCACTCTGTTCACGGCCTGCCTCCGGTGCCGGGCCGCCATACGTAGTGGCGGGTCCGTCTTCCATCGTGCTCACGGAGGCTCGGACCGCGCACCCCGATCGCCGTGCGCGGCCCGTGCCGTCGGTCAGCCCAGCGGCTTGTCCAGCACCGCCTTGAGGTGGCTGAACGTGTCGATCGAGTACTCGCCGTGGTACCGGCCGAGACCGCTCTCGCCCACGCCGCCGAACGGCAGCTCGGGGACGGCCAGGTGGGAGACGGTCAGGCCGAAGACCAGGCCGCCGGAGGAGGTCTCCTGGGTCAGCCGCTGCTTGGTCCGCTCCGAGGCGGTGAAGGCGTACAGCGCGAGCGGCTTGTCGCGCTCGTTGATGAAGGCGATCGCCGCGTCGAGGTCGGGGACGGCGACGATCGGCAGGACCGGCCCGAAGATCTCCGCCCGCATCACCGGCGCCTCGGGGGAGACGTCGGCGAGGACGGTCGGCGCGAGGTAGCGCGCGGCCCGGTCGTGCCCGCCGCCGGTGACCAGGCGCCCGTCGCCCAGCAGCGCGGTCAGCCGGTCGTGGTGGCGCTCGTTGACGACCCGGCCGTACGCGGGGCTGGCCGCCGGGTCGGGGCCGTACAACGCCTCGACGGCGGTGGCCAGTTCGGCCTCCAGCGCGGCGGCGGTGTCGCCGATCGCGAGGACGTAGTCGGGGGCGACGCAGGTCTGGCCGGCGTTCTGGAACTTGCCGCGGGCGATCCGCTGCGCGGTGGCCGCCAGGTCGGCGCCCGGCTCGACCACCGCGGGGCTCTTGCCGCCGAGTTCGAGGGTGACCGGGGTGAGGTGCTTGGCGGCGGCCGTCATGACGATCCGTCCGACCATGCCGTTGCCGGTGTAGAAGATGTGGTCGAAGCGCTGCTCCAGCAGTGCGGTGGTCTCGGGCACGGCGCCCTCGACCACGGCGACGGCCTCCCGGTCGAGGTAGCGCGGCAGCAGCCGGGCCAGCGCCGCCGAGGTCGCCGGGGCCAGCTCGCTGGGCTTGACCAGCACGGTGTTGCCGGCCGCCAGCGCGCCCACCACCGGGGCCAGGGCGAGCTGCAGCGGGTAGTTCCACGGCGCGATCACCAGCACCACACCGAGCGGGTCGCGGACCACCTGGGCCTCGGCGGGCTGGAAGGCGGCCGGGACGGCGGCGGGGCGCGGGGCCAGCCACTCCTCCAGGTGCGCCACCGTGTGGTCCAGCTCGTTCAGGGTGAACCCGATCTCGCTGCGGTACGCCTCGGCCTCGTTCTTGCCCAGGTCGGCGTGGAGCGCGGCGAGGAACTCCGCGGACCGCTCGGTGAGCAGCGCGCGCAGGGCGGCCAGCTGGGCCAGCCGCCAGGCGAGCGGCCTGGTCCGCCCGGTCTCGAAGGTGCCGCGCAGCCGTGCCACCACGTCGGCCGGGTCGGTGGCGGCGGCCCGGACCAGCATCCGGGCCAACTCGGCGGAGGAGCCGGGGTTCTGGCCGGTGTAGAGGTTGCGGTCGACCACGGTGTGCGGGGCGAACGGCGCGGCCGCCACGAAGTCGGCGCCGAGCTCGACCAGGCGGTCCTCGAGCAGCCAGCGGGCCTTCTCGGCGAGGCCGGCCGCGGCCTCCTCGGCGTTGCTGAAGGCGGTCATCCGGTAGCCGGCGAACGGCCAGCCGCCGTCCTGCCGGCGGGCGGCGAGCAGCGCGGCGGGCGCGTGGCAGACCACGCCCAGCGGCCGGCCCGACTCCAGGGTGCGGGTGAGGATCCGACCGGAGGCCTCGTCCACCGCGAGGTCCTCCATCGGGCCGTGGCCGCCCGGGTAGAAGACCAGGTCGTAGTCGTCCGGGTCGATCTCCGTCAGCTTGGCCGGGTGCGCCAGCACCTCGCCGATGCCCTCCAGGTAGGCGGCGACGCGGTCGGCCTGGGACTGGCCGCCGTTGGCGGCGGCGCTCAGGCTGCCCTGGTCGACCGGGGCGGCGACACCGTCGGGGGTGGCGACGGTGATCCGGTAGCCCGCCTCGCTGAAGATCCGGTGCGGCTCGGCGAGCTCCTCGGCCCAGAAGCCGGTGGGGTGCGCGGTGCCGTCGGCCAGGGTCCAGTGGGTGGCGCCGGTGACGACGAAGAGAACGGAGGTCATGGGTGGTGCTCCAGGCTTGGCAGTGGCTGAGGTCCGGCCGCGCTGGAGGCGGAACGGGCCTGGGGCTTGAAGTCCTAGATGGTTGATGTCTTCAAGCAATAGGTCGAAGGTAGACCTGAAAGATTGAGGATGTCAAGCAATCTCCCGTACACTTCCACCATGACCGAGCCCACCGTGCTGCCTGCCGCCGCCACGCCCGACCGGCTGATGGATCAGCTGGCCCGGGCCGCGGCGGCGTACTACCGGCAGTTCGCCGCGATGGCGGCGGAGAGCGGCCTGACCTTGATGCAGGGCAAGACGCTCAGCCTGCTGCGCGAGCCGAAATCGATGCGCAGCCTCGCCGAGCTGCTCGCCTGCGACGCCTCCAACATCACCGGCATCGTCGACCGCCTGGAGACCCGCGGGCTGGTCCGCCGTGAGGTCTCCCCGGCCGACCGGCGGATCAAGAACGTGCTGCTGACCGAGGAGGGCGAGCAGGCCGTCCGCCGGATCCGCGCGCGGGTGAGCGCCGGCCTCACCGGTCTGGAGCGGCTGAGCGCGGAGGAGCGGTCGAGCCTCCAGGACCTGCTGGACCGGGTCTTCCCCGACGCGGCTGGGTGACCGGGCGGGCAGCTCAGTGCTGGACGCCGGTGGACAGCGAGAAGTCGGCGAAGTACGCGTGCTGGGTGGAGCGCGGGCCCCAGCTGGTGTCGTGCCCGCCGTAGAAGGTCGAGAAGAGGACGCCGGAGAACGGGATGCCCTTGATCCCGGAGGCGATGCCCTTGCCGAGGTAGACCTGCCGGCCGTCGAGCCAGACCGTCACGTCGCCGGTGTTCCGGTTCACCAGCTGCTCCGCGGTGTGCCAGCCGCCGTCGGCGGGCCACTTCCAGCTGCCCAGCCCCTCGTCGACGCCGTAGCCGGTGGGGCCGGAGTTGGTCGGGGTGTAGAGGTAGACCTCGCCGTTGTCCGGCACCCCGTTGGCGCCGCGCCACATGTAGCGGGTGGACCAGCCGTTGCCGTGGTTGCCGCCGGACTCCTGGCCGATCGTCCCGCCGTACAGGCCGGGCAGCTTGCCGGCCTTGCCCCAGTCCATGCCGGTGGGGAACTCGAGGTGGTACCGCAGGTCCAGGGTGGCCGAGTTCTTCAGCGAGCCGAGGCCCATCGCGGTCAGATCGGTGTAGTACTGCCCGCCGCCGGGGGTGGGGCAGTCGGAGCAGCTGTTCGCGGAGGAGCCCTTGCCGTAGGTGACGCGCAGCGCCGAGCCGTCGCCGGGCGCCGTCGGGTCGCCGGCCTTGGCGAGGTCGGCGGCGCCCCAGCCGCCGCTGCCGGCCACGCCCCACGCGTGCTGCCAGGTGCTGCCCGGATAGCCGGTGAACTGGCCGGTCCAGGCGGGCGCAGCGGCGCGGGGGGCGGCGCTCGCGGCGGTGGCGAAGGTCGTGGTGAGGGCGAGGGCGGCGGCTGCGGCCAGGGCCAGTGAGGCCGAGCGGCGGCGGAGTTGGCGAGCCATCAGATCGACTCCTGGGTGTCAGAGCCAAGCGGGAGCTGAGTTAGGAACTTTTCCTAACCATTTCACGGAGCTTGACGCTGACCCGCCAAGCTGTCAAGAGGCGCGGCGCCCGCCGCAGATGCGTCGGGGCCGACAACCCGCCACGGTGCGTGGCAGGTTGTCGGCCCCGAGGGCAGTAGGCCGGACCGTTACAGCACCCGCTCCAGGCGGTCCGCCATCAGCTTGACGAACCGTGCCGGGTCGCTCAGCTCGCCGCCCTCGGCCAGCAGCGCCATGCCGTAGAGGAGTTCACCGGTCTCAGCGAGGTCGGCCGCGCCGCCGCGCTCGCCGTGCGCCTTGTTGAGGCCGCTGACCAGCGCGTGCCCCGGGTTGAGTTCGAGGATGCGCTTGACCCGCGGCACCTCCTGGCCCATCGCCCGGTACATGCTCTCCAGCGCCGGGGTCACGTCATGCGTGTCCGAGACGATGCAGGCGGGCGAGACGGTGAGCCGGGTGGACAGGCGCACCTCCTTGAGCTGCTCGCCCAGCTGCTCCGTCAGCCAGCTGAGCAGCCCCGCGTACTCCTGCTGCCGCTGCTCCCGCTCGTCGGCGGCCTGCTGCTTCTCCTCCTCGGTGTCGAGGTCGACCTCGCCCTTGGCGACCGAGCGCAACTGCTTGCCGTCGAACGCCGGGACGGCCTCGACCCACACCTCGTCGACCGGGTCGGTCAGCAGCAGCACCTCGATGCCCTTGGCCCGGAACGCCTCCATGTGCGGGGAGTTCTCGATGGCCTGCCGGGACTCGCCGGTCAGGTAGAAGATGTGCTCCTGCCCGTCCTTCATCCGCTCGACGTACTGCTTCAGCGTGGTCGGCTCGTCCTGGTCGTGCGTGGTGGCGAACGAGCAGATGCCGAGGATGGCGTCGCGGTTGTCGAAGTCGCTGAGCAGGCCTTCCTTGACCACCCGGCCGAACTCGCGCCAGAAGGTGGCGTAGCGCTCGGCGGAGCCGGCCATCAGGTCCTTGACCGCGGCGAGCACCTTCTTCGCCAGCCGGCGGTGCATCATCTGGATCTGGCGGTCCTGCTGGAGGATCTCGCGCGACACGTTGAGCGACAGGTCCTGGGCGTCGACCACACCCTTGACGAAGCGCAGGTAGCTCGGCAGCAGCGCCTCGCAGTCGTCCATGATGAAGACGCGCTTCACGTAGAGCTGGACGCCGCGCTGGTGGCCCTGGGTGAACAGGTCGTGCGGCGCGTGCGAGGGGATGAACAGCAGGGCCTGGTACTCGAAGGTGCCCTCCGCCTGCAGCCGGATGGTCTCCAGCGGGTCCAGCCAGTCGTGGCTGATGTGCTTGTACAGCTCGTGGTACTCGGCGTCGGACACCTCGTCCCGCGAACGCGCCCAGAGCGCCTTCATCGAGTTGAGCGTCTCCGGCTCGCGCGCGGCCTGCGCGTCCGCTTCGCCCTCGGTGTCCGTGGCGGCCTCGGGGACCATCCGGACCGGCCAGGTGATGAAGTCCGAGTACCGCTTGACGATCTCGCGGATCTGCCAGGCGGCGGTGTAGTCGTGCAGCCCGTCCTCGGTGTCCACCGGCTTGAGGCGCAGCGTGACCGCGGTGCCCTGCGGCGCCTCGGCCACCGTCTCGATCGTGTAGGTGCCCTCGCCGGTGGAGGCCCACCGGGTGCCCTGGCTCTCGCCGGCGCGCCGGGTGAGCAGCTCGACCTCGTCGGCCACCATGAAGCTGGCGTAGAAGCCGACGCCGAACTGCCCGATCAGGCCCTCGGCGGCGCCCGCGTCCTTGGCCTCCTTCAGCTCGCGCAGGAACGTCGCGGTGCCGGAGTTGGCGATCGTGCCGATGAGCTTGACCACCTCGTCGTACGACATGCCGATGCCGTTGTCGCGCACCGTCAGGGTGCGGGCGTCCCGGTCGGCCTCGACGGCGATGTGCAGATCGGACACATCCACGCCGAGCGTGTCGTCGCGCAGGGCCTCCAGGCGCAGCTTGTCCAGCGCGTCGGAGGCGTTGGACACGAGCTCGCGCAGGAACACGTCCTTGTTCGAGTAGATCGAGTGGATCATCATCTGCAGGAGCTGACGAGCTTCCACCTGGAACTCAAACGTCTCAGCCGCCATGGCTTGCGATTCCCTCCTCAAGTCACCGGGGTGACGGAAAGCTGACCTGAGCACTGTAGATCAACCGGTCGACATCAGTGGTCGGGCGGGTGAAGCACTCCGCGTCGCAGCGCTCCGCTGACGGTCCGTCACGTTACACTCGCCCCGTCACGAAGCTGCGGGAGCCGGCATCACGCCGCGGGGAGTCAGGGAGGGCGGGACGGCTCACATCACGCGCGAACGCCTCACCAGGACGCTGACGTTCTGGCTGCGCCCGACCTTCGCGCTGCGCGTCGTCAGCCGCTTCCAGACCGTCGTCGGCTTCGACCGCTCGATGGCCCTGGCCTCCAGCGCGCTGACCGCGCTGGTCCCGCTCGCGATCCTCGGCGGCACCGTGCTGACCAGGATCGGGCACCAGGACCTGGCGGGCCGGATCATCAGCCGCTACGGCCTCACCGGCGGTGGCGCCGAGGCGGTCCGCCAGCTGTTCGCGCCGAACGCCGACGCCGGCGCGGGCGTCGTGAGCACGATCTTCCTGGTGATCTCGCTGCTGAGCTTCACCCGGGCGACCCAGCGACTGTTCGAGCAGACCTGGCAGCTCAAGCCGCTCAGCGTGCGCAACACGACGAACGGCCTGCGCTGGGTGGCCGGCCTCGCCGGCTACCTGCTGGTCACCGGTTGGCTCCAGGCCGCCTTGGGCTGGGGGTACCTCGGACTGGCCGCCGCCGTCGCCGAGCTGCCGGTGACGGCGGCGTTCCTGGTCTGGACCGGCTGGGTGCTCTCCGCGAAGCGGATCGCCTGGCGGGACCTGCTGCCGTTCGGGGTGATCGCCGCCGTCCTCTCCGCGCTCTACGCGGTGGGCGCGACGATCTACCTGCCCCGCCTCTTCAGTTCCTACGCCACCCGCTACGGCGTGGTGGGCGCGGTCTTCGCGATGATCTCGGCGCTCTTCATCGTGATGCTGGTGACCGTCGGCTCGGCAGCCGTCGGGCGGGAGGTGCAGGACGAACTCGGCCGCATCCGCCGAGGGCAGCGACCGGCCGACGACGAGATCCGCCGGCAGTGGGACACCGTGGTCGAGCAGATGCGATCGCGTTGGCACTCCGCCCGGGAGCAACTCGGCTCGCGCCGCGAGCACGACGACCGGGGCGATCCGGGCGGCCCGGAAGCGGACTGACGGTGCGTCAATCCAGCGCGGTGGCAGTCCGGGATCGCGGCGCGGTGTCGCCGAGGGCGATGAGCACGGCGCGCAGGGCCTGGCTCGCCTCGGCCGTCCCGGTGACCGGTCGGGCGCCCCGGCGCAGCAGCGCGGTCTGGGCGCCGACCACATCCCGGACCGCCTCCAGCGCGAGGTCGGCTCCCGCGCTGGTCAGGCGGGTGGGGGAGGAGCGGGCGTCGGCGGGATCCGTGGCCCGGCCGACGAGTCCGCGCCCCTCGAGGCGGCGGAGCGCGTTGCTGATGCCGCCCGAGGTCATCAGGATGCGTTCGGCGAGTTCGGACGGGCGCAGCCGGTAGGGGGCGCCGACCGAGCGCAGGGTGCTGAGGATGTCGTATTCGGCCTTGCTGAGACCGTAGGGCCGCAGCCGTTCCAGCAGGACCTCCTCGAGCAGCACGTGCAGGCGGGCGACGCGCTTGACCAGTTCGAACTCGCTCTGGAACTCGCCCTGGACGACCTCCGGCTGCTCCGCCAGCCAGGACGCGGTGAGGGCGTCCACCCGGTCCTGATCGTTCATGGTGCCCCACTCCCTCGTCCTCGTCGGCGTCCGCCTCCCGCGCTGGCATCCTAATTGCTTTCGAACTATCTTTCACGAAAGGTAACTGCGCCGCGCGAGCGCGACCGAGGGAGTGGGGCACCATGAGTGACACCGAGCGCATCACCCAGCTCATCCTGCACGAGCGCCAGGGGCGCGACCGTGGCTGGTGGGAGCAGTTGGCGGCGGCCTACTGGCCGGACTCCCGGGTGAGCCTGAGCTGGTACACGGGCAGCGGCCCCGGTTTCGTGGCCGGCTCGCGGGACATGGTCGGGCGGGGCGACCAGAGCGTGCACCGGATGTCCCCGCCGGCCGTCCACCTCGCAGGCGACCGGGGCTACGTCGAGGCGCCGGCAGGCGTCGAACTCCGCGTGGTGATCGACGGCGTCCTCGTCGACCTCGTCTCCTGGGTCCGCCTCAACTACCGCGTCGAGCGCCGTGACGGCGTGTGGAGGATCCTCTCGCTCGACGCGATCTACGAGCGCGACACCATCGCCCCGGTGGTGCCCGGCACGACGATCACGATCCCGCCGGCGCGACTCGCACCCTTCCGTCCCTCCCTGGCGCTCCTCGCCTACTACCTGCGGTCCCGCGGCTACTTGATCGGCGACGGGCTGCTCGGCGACGACGAGCCCCAGGCTCGCGACGCGTTCTACGCCGAGGTGCTGGCCTGGCTGCACGCCTGACACCCCGTCGCCCCCGCGCCGGGTCCGGACGGACCGACGGCGCGGGGGCGCAGTGAGCGTGTCGGCGCTACCTCAGGCCCTCCGCCAGCGGCCCGAGGGCCAGCGCGGGCAGGAAGTTGAGCAGCGCCAGGATCAACGCCGCGCCGGTGGCCAGGGTGACGAAGTTGACCCCGGAGGCGCGCAGCGTGCCGGCCGTCACGACGCCCGGGCGCTGCCTGGCCAGCTTGCCGGCCAGGGCGAGCACGAAGGCGATCGGGACGTAGCGGCCGAGCAGCATGGCGACCACCATCAGGCCGTTGTGGAAGTCGGTCGCGCCGTTGAAGCCCGACATCGCGCTGCCGTTGCTCTGCGTGTTGCTGGTGTAGGCGTAGATCAGTTCGGTCAGGCCGTGCGGGCCAGGATTGCCCATGTCGGCCGCGCCGTCCTGGCCCAGGCCCACCGAGACGGCCGAGCAGACCAGGATGACGGTCGGTGCGACCAGTGCGTACATCACCACGTAGCGCATCTCCCCGAGCCCGATCCGCTTGCGCAGGTACTCGGGCGTGCGGCCGACCATCAGGCCGCCGATGAACACCGCGATCAGCACGGCGATCAGCAGGCCGTAGAGGCCACTGCCGGTGCCGCCGGGGGCGATCTCGCCGAGCATCATGGCCGCCAGCAGCACCCCGCCGCCGAGGCTGGAGAAGCTGTCGTAGGAGCCGCCGCCCGCGCCGTCCGCGCTGCCGGTGGCCGAGACGCCGAAGAGCGTGGTCCCGGGGATGCCGAAGCGGGTCTCGGTGCCCTCGTACTGGCCGCCGACCGCCGCCGCGACCGGGCTGTGGGTCGAGTGCTGGGCGAGCGAGGCCGCCGCGAGCAGCAGGCCGAACAGGATGCCGACCACCGCGAGCAGGGTCCAGGACTGCTTGAGGCTGCCGACCATCCGTCCGAAGGTGCGGATGAACGCCGTCGGGATCAGCAGCATCAGCACGATCTCGATCAGGTTGCTGGCCGCGTTCGGGTTCTCGAACGGGTGTGCGCTGCTGGCGTTGAAGAAGCCGCCGCCGTCGCCGGAGAAGAGCTTGACGGACTCCCAGGAGCCCACCGGGCCGCCGATCAGCGTCTGCTGACCGCCCGTCAGTGTGGTGACGGTGTGGCTGCCGCCCAGGTTCTGCTCGACGCCGAGCGCGATCAGCAGCAGTCCGGCCACCACGGCGAGCGGCACCAGGACCCGCCCGATGGTGCGGATCAGGTCGACCCAGAAGTTGCCCAGCTCGTCGGTGCCGTGCCGGACCAGGCCGCGGATCAGCGCCAGGGCCGCGCAGATGCCGACCGCCGCCGAGGCGAACGCCTGCACGCCCAGGCCCGCCATCACCGCGAAGTGCCCGGTGCCGGTCTCCGGCACGTAGTTCTGCCAGCTGGTGTTGGTGGTGAAGCTGACCGCGGTGTGCAGCGCGGTGCGCCACGGCATCCCGCCGATCCCGCGCGACCACGGCAGGTGGCCCTGGCCGATGAGCAGCGCGAAGAGCGCCGCGATGCTCATCACGGTGAAGGCGAGCAGGGCGAGCAGGTAGTGCCGCCAGTCCTGCTCGCGGTCCGGGTCGATCCCGCAGACGCGGTAGAGGGTCCGTTCGATCTTCAGGTGACGGCCGCCGTCGAGCTGGCGGGCCAGGTGGTCGCCGAGCGGGACGTGCAGTCCCACCACCACGGCGATCACCAGGAAGGCTTGCATCAGGGCGATCACGGGTCAGGCCCCCTGGTTCGGGTAGCTGCGGTCGAGGGCCAGGTTGAGTTCGAGCACGTTGACGCCCGGATCCCCGAGGATGCCCAGGGCCCGCCCGGTGGTGTACTCGGCCACCAGCGCGCGGACGTTCTGCTCGCTGGTGTGGCGCCGGCCGGCGATCCGGGGCACCTGGAGCGCGGCGTAGGCCGGACTGATCTGCGGATCCAGGCCGCTGCCACTGGCGGTGACCGCGTCGGGCGGCACCACGGGGTGCGCGGGCGCGTCGCCGCGGATCGGCACGGTGACCGCGCCGCTGTAGCCCTCGCCGGGGGTGGCGCAGCTGACCGGAAGTCCCTGATACTCCGTCAGGAACGGCTTGGCCGGGCAGGCCTGGTCGAGGCTGACCACCTTGGTGGCCGTCCCGCCGGTCCCACCGTCGTAGTAGACGCCGAGCACGGCGCCCACCCCGTCCGTGGTGCAGTAGGGGCGCGAGCCGTCCACGTGCTCCAGCGCGCCGACGGCCGCGCTGCGCGCGCAGACCTGGGTGAGCAGGCTCGGCTTGAAGGTCTTCGGGTCGTTGTTCGTCTCCAGGGTGTCCACGACGCTCTGGGCGCCGAGGTTGCTCGCACCGGAGGCGGTCGGGTCGTAGCCGTCGCCGCTGCCCGCCGCCGAGGGGCGGGACTGGAAGTACTGCGGCAGCGCGTTGCCCTTGCCGTCGGTGAAGGCCTGGCCGATCAGGCTGCTGCCGACCATCGAGCCGTCCGGGCCCTTGAGCCTGGAACCCTGGGCGGGGGCGGCCAGCCCGGGGACGTGGGCGAGCGCCGTCATGCCGAGCGGGTAGAGCAGGCCGGTGGTCAGGGTGAGCACCAGCACGACCCTGAGCGCGGCCAGGTGTTGGGAGAGCCACACGGGCAGTCGGTTCATGGTCAGATCCCCGGGATGAACTGGACGAAGAGCAGGTCGATCAGCTTGATCGCGACGAACGGCACCAGCACGCCGCCCAGCCCGTACACCCACAGGTTGCGGGTGAGCAACGCCGAGGCGCTGGCCGGGCGGTAGCGCACGCCGCGCAGCGCGAGCGGGATCAGCGCCACGATCACCACCGCGTTGAAGATGACGGCGGACAGGATCGCGGACATCGGCGAGTGCAGGTGCATGATGTCCAGCGCGTGCAGGCTGGGGTAGACCGCGCCGAACATGGCCGGCAGGATCGCGAAGTACTTGGCGATGTCGTTGGCGATCGAGAAGGCGGTCAACGCCCCTCGGGTGATCAGCAGTTGCTTGCCGATCTCGACGATCGCGATGATCTTCGTCGGGTCGGAGTCGAGGTCGACCATGTTGCCGGCCTCCTTGGCGGCCGACGTGCCGGTGTTCATCGCCACCCCGACGTCCGCCTGCGCGAGCGCCGGCGCGTCGTTGGTGCCGTCCCCGGTCATCGCGATCAGGTGGCCGCCGGCCTGCTCCTGCTTGATCAGCGCGAGCTTGTCCTCGGGGGTGGCTTCGGCCAGGAAGTCGTCGACGCCGGCCTCGGCGGCGATCGCCTTGGCCGTCACCGGGTTGTCGCCGGTGATCATCACGGTCCGGATGCCCATCCGGCGCAGCTCGTCGAACCGCTCCTTGAGACCGGGCTTGACCACGTCCTTGAGGTGGATCACCCCCAGCACCCGGGCCGGTGCCCCGGAGTCGTCGTGCTCGGCCACCGCCAGCGGGGTGCCGCCGGCCGCCGACACCTGGTCCACGGCGGCGCCCAGCGCGGGCGGCACCTCGCCGCCGCGCTCGCGCACCCAGGCGGCGACGGCGGCCGCCGCGCCCTTGCGCAGGCAGCTGCCACCGGGAAGATCAACCCCGGACATCCGGGTGGTGGCGCTGAACGGGACGAAGGCCGCACCCTCGTCCTGATGCTCCGTCAACTCGTAGTGGGTGCGCGCGAAGGAGACGATGGAACGGCCCTCGGGCGTCTCGTCCGCCAGGCTGGAGAGCAGCGCGGCCTCGGCCAGGCGCCGCTGTGCGACCTCGCCCACCGGCAGGAACTGCGACGCCTGCCGGTTGCCGAAGGTGATGGTGCCGGTCTTGTCCAGCAGCAGGGTGTTGACGTCGCCCGCCGCCTCCACGGCCCGCCCCGACATCGCCAGCACGTTGCGCTGCACCATCCGGTCCATGCCGGCGATGCCGATCGCGGAGAGCAGCGCGCCGATCGTGGTCGGGATCAGGCAGACCAGCAGCGACACCAGCACGATCCCGGTGACGCCGTCGCCGTTCAGCACGGCGGTGTTGTGGGCGGCCACGTTGTACTGCTTGGAGAAGACCGCCATCGGCTGCAGCGTCACGACCGCCAGCAGGAAGACGAAGGTCAGCATGGTCAACAGCAGGTTGAGCGCCAGTTCGTTCGGCGTCTTCTGCCGGTTCGCCCCCTCGACCAGCGAGATCATCCGGTCCAGGAAGCTGTCGCCGGGCTCCTGGGTGATCCGGACCACCACCTGGTCGGAGAGCACCCGAGTGCCGCCGGTCACCGCGCTGCGGTCGCCGCCGGACTCGCGGATCACCGGGGCGGACTCACCGGTGATCGCGGACTCGTCGATGCTGGCCACACCCTCGACCACGTCGCCGTCGCCCGGGATCAACTCCCCGGCCTCGACCAGCACATGGTCGCCGCGACGGAGCTGGGCGGCCGCCACCGACTCCTCGGCGGTACTGCCGGGCCAGCCGGTCAGCCGGCGGGCGGTGGTCTGCTGCCGGGTGCGGCGCAGCGTGTCGGCCTGGGCCTTGCCCCGGCTCTCCGCCACCGCCTCGGCGAGGTTGGCGAAGACCACGGTCAGCCAGAGCCAGCCGGCGATCAGCAGGCCGAAGAGCGAGGGGTGGCGCCCGGCCAGCACGGTGGTGAGCGCCGCGCCGACCTCGGTGACGAACATCACCGGATTGCGCACCAGGGTCACCGGGTTGAGCTTGCGCAGCGCCTCGGGTAGGGCACGCCAGAGCTGCTTGGGATCGAGCACGCCGGCCCCTACCCGGCGCGGGCCGGTGGGCGGGGGCGGGATCACGGAGTCGGTGTCCGGCTTCACCGGAGCCGCCGCGGACATCAGAACTTCTCCGGGTACTTCAGGGCCAGGATCAGGTAGCCGACCAGGGCTACCGCGATCAGCAGGCCGACGGCGTTCTCGACGCTCATTGGGGGGCCTCGATCGAGCAGGGGGGAACCACGAAGGGCACATGGACGGGTGGGCACAGCTCTCCTCCGGGCGGCCACCTGGTGAGGAGCCGGCGACCGCCCGGAGGTGTATCAGGGGCGCCGTCAGGCGGCGCGACCGACCCGGCTGGGGCGCGGCGCGAAGGCGGCCGCGGGCCAGTGATCGGGGTCGGGAGTCTGCGGGAGACGCTCGCACGGCGCGGTGGCCGGTACGGCGAAGCCGGCCGGCAGCGGCGACGGCGCGGGGGCGGCCAGCTGCGGGTCGACGGTGAGCGCGGTGACGCCCAGCGGCTCGGCCAGCGCGCGCAGCGCGGACTCGGCCAGGACGATCCAGGGCTGGTCGGGACCGAGGACCTCGGTCAGCTGCCGCTCGGTGCTGAAGGCGACCGCGGTGCGGGCACCGAGCGGGCTGCGGAAGAAGCGGGGCGCGTGGCCCAGCGGACCCGACCGGACGGGGACCAGCAACTGTCCGGTCGGGACGGGTTCGTTGGGCTCGGGGGCCTCGGCGTCCTGACGCTGGTTCATGGCATACCTCCACACAGGTGGAACGGGATGGGTACCGCGCTGGTCCGGGCTACCGGGGCGCAGCAGTGACGCTATGCCCGGCGGCCGGTGGATACGCAGCGGTCCTGACGGCTCCTTGATCCCGAAGCCCGTTCTCCTGACACGGTGTTGATATCGGTGGCGCCAACCCTGGCCGAGACGCCGCCCGAGCGCGTAGGACCTGCTGAAACGGCGTGCGGCGGCCGGCGGCGCCGCGCAGCGCTGCGCAGCGCCAAGGAGTCGTCAAGATGCGCCACGGTGTCGTGAAGATCGCGTCAGGAGGCCGGGGTCGGAACGGTGACGCGCCCTAGCGTCGACGTTCGAGGGCGCCGTTCGACTCTGTGGGGGAGAAGGGCCGGTGCCCGTCCGCGCGCGGCGATTCTGCTGATCGACCGCGGCGGCGAGGTGGTGGGGGACCGATGCAGGGCCTGGCATGGCGGCCGGGCCCTGCATAGTGGTCTAGGGCCTCGGCGGGTCGTCCGGTCGCCGTTCAGGGCGCCGGGAACCTGTCCGCCAGGCCGCCGAGTTCCTTGAGCGAGGTCTGCGCGGCCGCCAGCTCGGCCCGCTGATCATCCGTCAGTTTGCTATAGCAAGCAGCGAGTTCATCAACAGCCCGAAGGGCCGTGGCCAGCGCCCGGCGAAGCTCGTCCGCCGGGCCGGCGGATTCCGCGACCGCCTGTCCGGTGCTCGGCAACCGTTCGCCCGACCGCGGCGGCTCGCCCGCCTCGACGGCCGCCGGCTCGTGCGGCCCCTGGTGCTGCCGGACCTGGTGCCCCGAGTGCGCATGGGTGACCAGGTGCACGTCGATGTCCCCGGACAGCTCGGTGGTGGTCTCGCCGATGCCGGGCCCGGTGAACCTGCGCCGCAGCCGGCTGCGGCGGCTGGTGCCGAGCACCAGCTGGGTCGCCTCGTGGTCCCGGGCGAAGCCGAGCAGCGTGGCGGGGACGTCCTCGCCCGCCACCTGGTGGTAGCTGCCGCCCAGGCACTCCACCAGCCGTCGCTGGGCGGCCAGCGTGCCGGAGGCCACGTCGGCGAGCCCGTCACCGGGGACGACGTGCACCGCGAGCAGGTCGCCACCGCTCTCGCGCGCGGCGATCCGGGCGGCCCGGCGGATCAGGGTGTCGCCCTCGGGGCCCCCGGTGAGCGCGACCACCACCCGTTCGTGCGTCTCCCAGGTCTCGTCGATCCCGTGGTCGACCCGGTAGCGGCGCAGCGCGTCGTCCACCCGGCCGGCGAGCCAGAGCAGCGCGATCTCGCGCAGGGCGGTGAGGTTGCCGATCCGGAAGTAGTTGGCCAGCGCCGCGTCCACCCGGTCGGGCGCGTACACGTTGCCGTGCACCATCCGCCGGCGCAGTCCCTCCGGCGGCATGTCGACCAGCTCGATCTGCTCGGCCCGGCGCACCACCTCGTCCGGCACCGTCTCCCGCTGCGGCACACCGGTGATCTTCTGGATCACGTCGTTCAGCGACTCCAGGTGCTGGATGTTGACCGTGGTGATGACCTCGATGCCGGCGTCCAGCAGTTCCTCGATGTCCTGCCAGCGCTTCTCGTGCCGCCCACCGGGGATGTTGGTGTGGGCGAGTTCGTCGACCAGTGCCACCCCGGGCCGCCGGGCGAGCGCCGCGTCGAGGTCGAACTCGTCGAACCGGCCGCCGCGGTAGTCGCGTTCGACGCGTGGCAGCACCTCGAGCGGGTGCAGCATCTCCTCGGTGCGGTACCGGCCGTGGCACTCCACGAAGGCCACCACCACATCGGTGCCCCGGGCCGCGCGCCGGTGGCCCTCCTCCAGCATCCGGAAGGTCTTGCCGACCCCGGGTGCGGCCCCCAGGTAGACCTTGAGCCGACCCCGTCCGGTGCGCACGGGAGCCGCCTGGGCCGGTTGCTGCGGCTCGGCCATCGCAGTCCTCCTCGCAGGCGCGGTCACGCGTGGTGGCGCGCGGTCAGCCGAGCCGGGCGAGCGCCAGGTTGAGCGTCACGACGTCCACGCGTTGCTGGCCGAGGAAGCCGAGCACCCGGCCCTCGACATGGTCGGCGACCAGCTGGTGGACCCGTTGCGGGTCCAGGCCGCGGGCCTTGGCGACCCGGTCGACCTGCTGATAAGCGTAGGTCGGGGAGATCGCCGGGTCGAGGCCCGAGCCGCTGGCGGTCACCGCGTCCGGCGGCACCTGGGCCGGGTCCACCCCGTCGAAGGCGGCGACGGCCGACCGGCGCTGCTGGACGGACTTCAGCAGGCCCGGGTCGTTCGGCCCGAGGTTGGAGCCGCCGGAGGCGCTCGCGTCGTAGCCGCTGCTCCCGGCCGCCGAGGGACGCGGCTGGAACCACTTGGGGTCCGGCTGCGGCGCCGCGCTCGGGCCGGACGCGGGGAGCGTGAAGTTCTGGCCGATCAGTCCCGAACCGACCGCCTGCCCGTTCTGGCGCACCAGCGAGCCGTTGGCCTGCCCGGGCAGCAGGGCCTGCGAGAGGCCCACGATGACCAGCGGATAGGCGATCCCGCAGAGCACGGTGAAGACCAGCAGCACGCGCAGGCCGGTCAGATGCAGCTTGGCCAGGGTGGCCAGCGGATTCGCCATGAGGCGCTCCTTCGCTCAGCGCAGTCCGGGGATGAACTGCACGACCAGGTCGATCAGCTTGATGCCGAGGAACGGCAGGATCAGCCCGCCGACCCCGTAGACGCCCAGATTGCGGCGCAGCAGCGCCGAGGCCGAGGACGGCCGGTAGCGCACGCCGCGCAGTGCCAGCGGGATCAGCGCGACGATGATCAGCGCGTTGAAGACGATCGCCGAGGTGATCGCCGAGGTCGGGCTGTGCAGGTGCATCACGTTGAGGCTGCTCAGCCCCGGGTACACGCTGGCGAACATCGCCGGGATGATCGCGAAGTACTTCGCGACGTCGTTGGCGATCGAGAAGGTGGTCAGCGCACCACGGGTGATCAGCAACTGCTTGCCGATCTCGACGATCTCGATCAGCTTGGTGGGGTTGGAGTCCAGGTCCACCATGTTCCCGGCCTCCTTGGCGGCCGAGGTCCCGGTGTTCATCGCCACCCCGACGTCGGCCTGGGCCAGCGCCGGGGCGTCGTTGGTGCCGTCACCGGTCATCGCGACCAGCTTGCCGCCGCTCTGCTCCTGACGGATCAGCGCCATCTTGTCCTCGGGCGTGGCCTCGGCCAGGAAGTCGTCCACCCCGGCCTCCTCCGCGATCGCGGCGGCGGTCAGCGGGTTGTCGCCGGTGATCATGACGGTCTTGATGCCCATCCGGCGCAGGTCCTCGAAGCGGTCCTTGATGCCGTGCTTGACCACGTCCTTGAGGTTGATCACGCCGAGCACCCGGGCCGGCCGGCTGCCGGGGTGGACCGCCACCACCAGCGGGGTGCCACCGCCGGAGGAGATCCGTTGCACCGCGGCGTCGACCTCGGGCCCCACCGTGCCGCCGTGCTGCACCACGAAGGCGGCGACCGAGGCCGCCGCGCCCTTGCGGATCCGATGGTGCTCGCCGTCCTCGGTCAGGTCCACGCCGCTCATCCGGGTCTGCGCGGTGAACGGCACCCAGGCCGCGTGCGCCAGTTCGCCCTGGGTGCGGGCCCGCAGGCCGTACCGCTCCTTGGCCAGGACCACGATCGAGCGGCCCTCGGGGGTCTCGTCGGCCAGGCTGGACAGCTGGGCGGCGTCCGCCAGTTCGGCCAGCTCCGCCGCGCCGATGGGGATGAACTCGGCGGCCTGCCGGTTGCCGAAGGTGATCGTGCCGGTCTTGTCCAGCAGCAGGGTGGAGACGTCGCCGGCGGCCTCCACGGCCCGACCGGAGAGGGCGAGCACGTTGCGCTGCACCAGGCGGTCCATGCCGGCGATGCCGATCGCGGAGAGCAGCGCGCCGATCGTGGTCGGGATCAGCGCGACCAGCAGCGCGATCAGCACCACCGTGGTCTGCTCGGCGCCGGCGTAGGCGGCCATCGGCTGCAGGGTGACCACGGCCAGCAGGAAGACGATGGTCAGCGAGGCCAGCAGGATGTCGAGCGCGATCTCGTTCGGCGTCTTCTGCCGGGCCGCGCCCTCGACCAGCGCGATCATCCGGTCGATGAAGGTCTTGCCGGGCTCCGAGGTGATCTTGACGACGATCCGGTCGGAGAGCACCTTGGTGCCGCCGGTCACGGCCGAGCGGTCGCCGCCCGACTCGCGGATCACCGGCGCCGACTCGCCGGTGATCGCCGACTCGTCCACGCTGGCGACCCCCTCGACCACGTCGCCGTCCCCGGGGATGATCTGCCCGGCCTCGACCACCACGTGGTCGCCGAGCCGCAGTTGCGCGGCCGCGATCTCCGCCTCGGCCACCGCGCTCGCGCCCGGCCGCCAGTCGGTCAGCCGGCGGGCGACCGTCTCGGTGCGGGTCTTGCGCAGCGTGTCGGCCTGCGCCTTCCCCCGGCCCTCGGCCACCGCCTCGGCCAGGTTGGCGAAGACCACGGTCAGCCAGAGCCAGACCGCGATCACCCAGGCGAAGACGCTGGTGTGCCGGATCGCCGAGATGGTGGTCAGCACCGACCCGACCTCGACCACGAACATCACCGGGTGACGGACCATCACCCGGGGGTCGAGCTTGCGCACCGCGTTCGGCAGCGACTCGATCAGCTGCTTCGGGTCGAGCAGCCCGCCCGAGACGCGGTGCGCCTCGTGCTCCTCCTGCTCCTGCGCGCCGTTCACCGGGATCACTTGAGCCCCTCCGCGAGCGGACCCAGCGCGAGCGCCGGGAAGTAGGTGAGACCGACCACGATCAGCACGACGCCGGCGAGCATGCCGACGAAGAGCGGGCGGTGCGTGGGCAGCGTGCCCGCGGTCGCCGGGACCGGCTGCTGGCTTGCCAGCGAGCCGGCCAGCGCCAGCACGAAGACCATCGGCAGCAGCCGGCCGAACAGCATGACCAGGCCCAGCGCGGTGTTCCACCAGGTGCTGGTGGCGGTCAGGCCGGCGAAGGCGGAGCCGTTGTTGTTGGCCGCCGAGGCGAAGGCGTAGAGCACCTCCGAGAAGCCGTGCGGTCCGCCGTTCAGCGCGGCGAACCATTCGGCCTTGAAGGTCATCGCCGTCCCGGTGCCGATCAGCACGATGGCGGGGGTGGTGAGGATGTAGAGCGAGGCGAACTTCATCTCCCGGCCGCCGAGCTTCTTGCCCAGGTACTCCGGGGTGCGGCCGACCATCAGCCCGCCGACGAAGACCGTGATCACGGCCAGCACCAGCATCCCGTACAGGCCCGAGCCGGTGCCGCCGGGGGCGATCTCGCCGAGCATGATGTCGAACATGGTCAACCCGCCGCCGAGCGCGGTGTACGAGTCGTGCATGGAGTTCACCGCGCCGGTGGAGGTGAGCGTGGTGGAGGCGGCGAAGAGGGTGGAGCCCGCGATGCCGAACCGGACCTCCTTGCCCTCCATCGCCGCGCCGGCCGCCTGCAGCGCGCTGCCCTCATGGCGCCACTCGGCGATCGTCATCAGGATGGCCGAGACCACCCAGTACAGGGCCATCACCGTGACGATGGCGTAGCCCTGACGGTTGTCGCCGACCATCCGGCCGAAGGTGCGCGGCAGCGCGAAGGAGATCACCAGCAGCAGGTAGATCTCCAGCCAGTTGGTGAACGCGGTGGGGTTCTCGAACGGGTGGGCGGAGTTGGCGTTGTAGAAGCCGCCGCCGTTGGTGCCCAGCTCCTTGATCACCTCCTGGGAGGCCACCGGGCCGCCGGGGATCGACTGGGTCTGCCCCGCCAGCCCGGTGATCTGCTGCGCGGCGTGCAGGTTCTCCACCATCCCGCTCGCCACGAAGACGATCGCGAAGACCACCGAGACCGGCAGCAGCACCCGCAGGGTGATCCGGGTCAGGTCGACCCAGAAGTTGCCCACTTGGTCGGTCCGGCTGCGCGCGAAGCCCCGGATCAGCGTGGCGGCCACCGCCACGCCGACGGCGGCCGAGACGAAGTTCTGCACCGCCAGGCCCGCCATCTGCACCAGATGGCCCATGGTCGTCTCACCCGAGTACGACTGCCAGTTGGTGTTGGTCACGAAGGAGGTCGCCGTGTTGAAGGCGGTGGGGGCCGGGACGGCGGGGAAGCCCAGCGAGAGCCAGAGGTGGCTCTGCAGCCGCTGGAAGGCGTATAGGAAGAGCACCGAGACCGCCGAGAAGGCCAGCACGCTGCGCAGGTAGCCGAGCCATGGCTGGTCGTGGTCCGGGCGGACGCCCATCAGCCGGTAGCCGACGCGTTCGATCCGCAGGTGCTTGGGGCTGCTGAGCAGGTGGGCGAGGTAGTCGCCGAGCGGCCGGTAGGAGAGCGCGAGGGCGGCGACCAGGGCCAGGGCCTGCAGCACGCCCGCCAGAGTGGGAGTCACCGGGCCACCTCAGAACCGCTCCGGGTGCGTGAGCGCCAGCAGCAGGTAGACCACCAGGGCCGCCGCGACGATCAGCCCGACGATGTTGTCCGCCGTCACAGCCGGCTCACCCCCTTGGCGATCAGTGCGAGGACGCCGAACACGGCGAGCGTGACGACGACGAAGGCCAGGTCCGCCATGAAGGCTCCAACCGGAGTGTCGGGACCCGCCGGCTGCGGGTCGTGGGAGCTGCCTGAGCCGCTCTCTCCGATTGTCGGGTCGCGCATCTGACGGTCCGTAGTTTTCCTGGGCCGACCGGGGAAACCGACCATGGCGGGAGTATTGCGGCAGTGCAACGACAAGACTGTCAACCGATCATGAAAACAGTTATCGTTACGAACAGAGGACGGTGGGGGGTCGCGTCGTACCCGCACCGCACGTAGCGGATTCTCACGGGGGGTCACGTCGCCATGCGCTCATCGCCGCTGTACCTGGAACCCCGGCTGGAGCCACGGCTCCGCTCGGTGCTGGAGTCCGCTGACTTCCTGCACACCTTGGTGGATGCCCTCGGCTCGCCGCTCAACGTGGTGCTGCCCGAGCAGATCGCGGCGAACGTGGCCCGGTTCCGTGCCGTCTACCAGCGGCATCACCTCTCGGGCGGGATCTTCTTCGCGCACAAGGCGAACCGGTCCAGCGCCCTGGTGCGGCAGCTCACGGTGACCGAGGCGGGCATCGACGTCGCCTCGCTCGGCGAGCTGCAGCACGCGCTCGGCGCGGGCTTCACCCCGGACCGGATCCTGGCCACCGGGCCCAAGAACCCGGAGTTCCGCTGGCTGGCCGCCCGCACAGGCGTCACCGTCGGCGTCGACTCGCGGGCCGAGCTGCTGGAACTGGCCGTGCTGGTCGGCAAGTACGGGCTGCCCCGGGTGCGGGTGCTGCTGCGGCTGTCGGGCTTCGAGGCGCCCGGCGTCACGGTGCTCAGCCGGCCGAGCCGCTTCGGCTCCCCGGTCGGCGAGGTGGCGGGTCTGCTGGAGGCGGTCGAGCGGCACCGCGACGCCGTCGAGCTGATCGGTGTCGCCTACCACCTGGACACCGTCGGGGTGGCCGAGAAGGCGGTGGCCCTCGAAACCTGCGTCAGGGCCATGGACGAGTGCCGCCGCCGTGGCCTGCGCCCGCAGGTCATCGACATCGGTGGCGGCTTCGGCGTCAACTACCTTGCCGACGGGGGGCAGTGGGAGCGCTACACGAGCGAACTCACCAGTGCCGTGCTCGGCCGGCGGCCCGCGCTGACCTGGCAGGGTCACGGATACGGGCTGCGCGCCGAGGCCGGCACCCTGCGCGGGGCGCTGGGTCTGTACCCGGCCCACCGGCCGATCGCCGCCGAGGCCTACCTGGACGAGCTGCTCGCCTCCCCGGCGCCGTCGCTGGGTCGCCCGCTGGCCACCCTGCTGCTGGAGAACCTCTACGACCTGCACATCGAGCCGGGGCGCGCACTCGTCGACCAGTGCGGCGTCGCGCTGGCGAAGGTCCTGGAGGTCCGGCACACCCCGGGCGGCGACTGCCTGGTGCGGGTCGAGATGAACGCGCGCGATGTCAGCCTCGAGGAGCACGGGGTGCTGATGGACCCGATCGTCATCCCGCGGGGCGGCGGGCGTCCGTCCGGCACCGACCCGGTGGCGGTGTACCTGATCGGGAACCTCTGCCTGGAGGCCGACCTGATCACCCGGCGGCTGGTCCACCTCCCCGCCCTGCCGAGCCCGGGGGATCTGCTCGCCTTCGCCAACACCGCCGGCTACTTCATGGACTTCAGCGCCGACCACGCGCTGCACCAGCCGATCGCCCGCAAGGTCGCCGCGTACCGGGAGAACGGCTCCTGGCGCTGGCGGCTGGACACCCAGTACTGGCCCGACTTCGCTACGGGGGAACAGCAGTGAGGTACGACAGCATCACCGACGTGATCGGCGACACCCCGCTGGTGCGGATCAGCCCGGCGGTGCACGGCCTGCGGAACATCGACCTGTACGCCAAGTTGGAGATGCTCAACCCGTTCGGCTCGGTCAAGGACCGGGCCGCGTGGAGCATGACCCGCCCGAAGCTGGCCACCGCGGTCGAGCGCGGTGACGCGATCGTCGAACTGTCCAGCGGCAACACCGCGAAGGCCCTGGCCGTGATCGCCGGGATGCACGGGCTGCCGTTCAAGAGCGTGACGAACCGGATGAAGGTCCCGGAGATCAAGGACCTGTTGCTGCTGCTCGGCGCGGAGATCGAGGAACTGCCAGGCCAGAGCGAGTGCCTGGACCCGAGCAACACCGACGACCCGCTGACCCGGATCCACCGGATGCTCTCCGAGGCGGAGAGCGGCTACCTGCACACCGACCAGTACTACAGCCCGCTCAACCTCGAGGCGCACCTGGCCGGCACCGGGCCGGAGATCCTGCGGGACCTCGACGGCCGGGCCCCCGACTACTTCATCGCCTGCGTCGGCACGGCCGGCTCCTCGACCGGGGTGGCGACCGTGCTGCGCGCCGCCAACCCGGGGATCGAGGTGGTCGGCCTGGTCGCGGACAAGTCGGACTTCATCCCGGGCATCCGCAACATCGACGAGGTCCACGAGGTCGGTCTCTTCGACCCCGCCACCTACGACAGCATCGAGACGGTGACCGCCGACCACGCGATCGACGGCCTGCTGACCCTGGTCCGCCGCTGCGGCCTGCTGGCCGGCCCCACCGGCGGTGGCGCGTACCACGGTGCGGTGCGCCATCTGCGGGCGCTGGACGAGGGATTGACCGAGCGCAGGACCGCGGTCTTCATCGTCTGCGACCGGGTCGAGAGCTATCTGAGCTACATCCGCAAGCGCCGGCCCGAGCTGCTGAACCAGCCGCCCAGGCAGAACTCGGTGGCGACGCTGACCGAGGCCGAACTGGCCGAGGTGACCGCGCTGGACGTGGACGCGGCCCGCAAGTGGATCGCCGAGGACCGACCGCTGGTGATCGACCTGCGCGGCCCGTTCGCGTACGCGGCGCTGCACATCGAGGACTCGATCAACATCGTCGACGAGCTGTTCGACGAACTCCTGTACGGAGGGCTGCCGTTCGGCAAGAAGCAGCCGGTGCTGCTGGCCTGCCCGGTCGGTGAGAAGTCGGTGCGGTACGCGGCCCTGCTGACCCGGATGGGACACCCCGACGTGCGCAGCCTGGCCGGCGGCATCATCGGCTGGCGCGACGCCGGCGCGCCGCTGGTCCGGGACTGAGGGGGTGGGTCCGATGACCGTGCTCGACGATCTCCGCGACTGGCAGCGCGAGTTGCGGGCCCAGTTCCCGATCGTCGTGGGCAACCCCGAGCAGGCCTACCTGGACAGCGCGGCCACCTCGCAGAAGCCGCAGGCCGTGCTCGACGCCGTGCACAGCTACCTGACCACGGCCAACGCCAATGCCGGTCGCGGTACTTACCGCTGGGCCAACGACACCACCGCGCTGGTCGAGCGGACCCGGCAGCGGGTCGCCCGGTTCCTCGGGGACCCGGACCCGCAGCGCTCGGGCGTGCACTTCGTCAGCGGTGCCACCGAAGGACTGCGCGCGGTGGCCCGGGACTGGCTGCCCGGGTACCTGCACGACGGGGACGAGATCATCGTGCCCTTCGCCGACCACCAGGCCAACGCGCTGCCCTGGCTGGAGGCCCAGGAGTCGCTCGCGCGCCAGGGCGTGCGCATCGCGGTGCGCGAACTGCCCTACGAGAGCGCGTCGCACGACTACGACCAGGCGGCCCTGGCCGAACTGGTCACCGAGCGGACCGCGTTCGTGGCGGCCACCCACGTGCACCACGTCTACGGCGGGAACATGAACGTGCACCGGATCCGCGCGGCCGTCGGCCCGTCCGTGCCGATCTGCCTGGACGCCGCGCAGAGCGTCGGACATCTGCCGGTGGACGCCGGCGCGCTCGACGTCGACTTCGTGATCTTCTCCGGTCACAAGGCGATGGCCCTGCCCGGCACCGGCGCCCTCTGGGCGCGGAACCTGCGCGGCCCGGAGTTCAGGCCCGGCGGCTGGAGCGGTACGCCCAACACCAGCGGCATCGCGAGCCTGGAGGCCGCGCTCGACTGGCTGGACGCGGCCGGCCCGGAGCGGATCGAGCGGTGGACGGTCGCGCTGGCCGCCCGCCTCACCGACACGCTGCGCGGGCTGGACAGCTACGAGATCCTCGGCTGCCAACTCAGCCTGGCCGCCGACTCCGAGGTCCAGCAGCGGGCCGGGATCGTGACCTTCCGGCACCACAGGATCAGCTCCAACGACCTGGGCTTCATCCTGTCCAGCCACGGCTTCATGGTGCGCGCCGACGGCCACTGCCAGGGCCGGGCCGGCGAGCGGGACAGCTCGGTGCGGGTGAGCCTGCACGCGTACAACACGGTGGCGGAGATCGACCGCCTGCTCGCCGTCCTGGCCACGATGTGACGGTGTGTCAGCTACTGAAGAACTGTGAGGTGGGGAACCGTGAACAGCAAGGGCACGGTGGTGCTGGTCGACGTCTACGCGCCGACCATTCGGCTGGCGGAGGCGTTCGGCAAGGCGGGCTACACCTGCGTGCGGGTGCAGAGCACCCTGGAGGCGCCGCCGGTCTACCGGGCGAGCGTCAGCCTCGACCGGTTCAGCGACAACATCGTCCACCGGGGCGACCTGGCCGCGACGGTGGCGGCGGTCGCCGCCCATCGACCGATCGCGGTGCTCACCGGCGGCGAGCTCGGGGTCGAACTCGCCGACCGGATCAGCGAATCGCTGGGGCTGGCGACCAACGGCAGCGCGCTCAGCGAGGCCAGGCGCAACAAGTACGTCCAGATCGACACGATCAAGGCGGCCGGACTGCGCGGCGCCCGACAGCTGCTGGTCGACAGCGCGGACGAACTGGCCGACTGGCACCGGGAGATCGGTGGCCGGGTGGTGGTCAAGCCGATCCGCAGCGCTGGCAACGACGGGGTCATGTTCTGCGACACCCCCACCGAGTCGGTGGCCGCCTACCGGGCCGTCAAGGACCGGACCAACATCTTCGCGAACCGCAACGAGGGCGTGGTCGCGCAGGAGTACCTGGTCGGGGCGGAGTACGTGGTCAACACGGTGAGCCGGGACGGCCGGCACCGGGCCACCGACCTGTGGAAGTACACGAAGCTGTCGGCCAACGGTGTCCGCGACCGGATCAGCGGTGCGCTCCTGGTGCCGTCCGCGAGCCGGGCCCGCGAGCAACTGGTGCCGTACGCGTTTGCGGTGCTCGACGCCCTCGGGGTCCGGCACGGTCCGGCGCACCTGGAGGTGATGCTGACCCCCGACGGGCCGTGCCTGGTGGAGGTCGGGGTGCGGCTCTGCGGCGCCGACACGGCTTACTACGCGCAGGTCGCGGCGGGGGAGTCGCAGATCGAGTGGACGGTCGACGCCTACACCGACCCGGCCCGGTTCCTCGCGAACCACCAGGCCCCGTACCGGATCCAGCGGCACGTGGCGCTGGCCTTCCTCACCTCGCCGGTCCAGGGCGTGCTGCGCTCGTACCCCCTGCTCGACCAGGTCGAGCGGCTGGAGAGCTTCCACGACCTGCGCATGACGGTGAAGCCGGGCGACCGGCTGCCGGTGACCGTCGACGACAGCTCGGAGCCGATGATGGTGACGCTGGCCCACCCGGTCGAGGAGGTGGTGGCCCGCGACTTCGGGACGCTCTGCTACCTGGACGGCCGCGGCTTCTACGAGCTGGAGTCCGTCGGAGTCGCGCCCTGACCTGGCGCCGTCAGTCCCTCCGCCTGCCCCGGCGGGCCGCACCCACTCGACACCGTGGAGCCGCAGATGTTCTCAACCGGGCAGTACGGGCAGGTCTGGCGAGTCCCCGGGGCCCCGCTGCTGCTGGTCGGCGGGGTGATCGCGCGACTCGGGATGGGGATCACCGTCCTGGCGTGGCTGCTGCTGCTCAAGCAGACGACCGGCAGCTACGGCCTGGCCGCCTCGGTCGGCGCGGCCACCTCCATCGCCACCGCGTGCGCGGCCCCGATCGGCGGACGGTTGGCGGACCGCCTCGGCCCCGGCCGAGTGCTGCTCGGCTTCGCCACGGTCTACTCGCTGACCCAACTGGGCTTGCTGACAGCGGTGCTGTACCGCCTGCCGGTGCCGCTGCTCTGTGCCATCGCGGCGCTCTCGGGAGCCTTCTTCCCCTCGGTCGGCCCGGCGCTGCGCGCGGCCTGGACGGTGCTGACCGGCCCGGACAGTGGGCGCAGCGAGGCGCGCACCGCCGCGATGGCCGCCGAGTCCACGCTCTTCGAAGTGGTCTTCGTGGTCGGCCCGTTGCTGGTCTCGGCCTTCATGCTGATCGGCCGGCCGCTCGGCTCGGCCTTCGGGACCACCGCCGCGATCGCCGGTCCGGCCGCCGCGCTGGCGAGTTCGGCCGTCCTCACCGGTCTCGGCACGCTGGCGCTGACCACCGGGCGGGGGATGCGGGGCCTGCGCCCCGACGCGGCGCGAGTCCGCGCCCGCGGACTGGGCCCGCTGCGAGCGCCGGGCTTCCCGATGCTGCTGCTCTGCGTGGCCGGCATCGCGTTCTCCTTCGGGGCCTCGCCGGTGGCCCTGGCGGCCTATGCGCGGGCGCACGACGGCAGCGCCGCCGACAGCGTGACGGGCGTGCTGATCGCGGTCTGGAGCATCGGTAGCGCACTGGCCGGATTCTGGTACGGCACCCGGCAGTTCAAGACCTCGCAGGTGCGCCAGTTCGTGCTGCTGCTGATCGGCCTGGCGGTGGGCTACGCGCTCTGGGCGCTGATGCCCGGTTCGGCGGCCCTCGGTGTGCTGCTGCTGCTCACCGGCGCGGTCATCGCGCCCGCCATGACCGTCGAGGCGGGCCTGGTGTCCCGGCTGGCGCCGGAGAGCATGCTGAACGAGGCGTACACCTGGCTGACCACCACCAACCTGTCGATGGCCGCTCTCGGCTCCGCGGTCGGCGGGGTGATCGTGGATCAGCCGGGCGGGTGGGCCTGGGGGTTCCTCGCCGCGGCCGGCGCGACGGCGCTCGCGGCCGGGGTGGCGGCCTGGCCGGGCGCCTTGGCCGTCCGTCGGGACGAGCGCGCCGGGCACGCGGAGGACCCGGTGGTGGTGGGCTGAAATGCCTGCGGCCTGGCCTTCCTGCCGGTAGGTCAGGGCATCGGCGCTCGGCAGGTCAGGGCACCGGCGACCGAACTGAGAAGCGAAATGGTTTTCGTTTCCATCTGATGTAGGGTGGGCATCGATCCCGCCCGCAGCCGAGAGGAACCCGCCCGCCATGCCCGAGAACGCCCGGCTGCAGTCCGCCGATCCGCAGCGACCGGCCTGGTCGGTCGACTGGGTGGCGCGCTGGGAACGTCAGCAGGAGCGGTACGCGGTGGACCGCGAGGAGCGGTTCACCGTGATCGCCGACGTGGTCGAGCGGGTGACGGAGGGTCAGGACCGCCCGCTGTTGGTGGACCTCGGCAGCGGCCCCGGCTCGCTCTCGGCTCGTCTGGCCACCCGCCTGCCCCGGGCGCGGATCGTCGCGGCGGACATCGATCCGCTGCTCCTCGAGCTGGGCCGCACCCGGCACGCGGACGCGGTCCGCTTCGTCGAGGTGCTGATCGGCCAGCCGGGGTGGATCGAAGCGCTGGAGCTGGACCGCCCGTTGGACGCGGCGGTCTCCAGCACGGCCCTGCACTACCCGGAGCCGGCGAGCCTGCGGGAGATCTACCGGGACCTGGCGGGCGTGCTGCGCCCCGGCGGGGTCCTGGTCAACGGCGACCACCTGATGCCCGAGGATCCGGTGCTGGCCGCACTCGCCGAGCTGGTCGGCCGCCGCCACGCCGGGCGACACGGCGTGGACGACGCGGAGGACTGGACGACCTGGTGGGCCGACGCCCGGCGGAATCCCGAGTTCGCCGACCTGCTCACCGCACGCGAGCGGCAGCTCGCGCCGGCCGCCGGCGACGGCAACGGCCTGTCGGCGGCCCAGCACGAACAGCTGCTCCGGGAGGCCGGCTTCCGGCACGTGGGGCCGGTCTGGCAGTACGGGAGCAGCTGCGTTCTGGTCGCCGTGCGCTGAGCGGCGTGCGGCGACGGCGCCGGTGACGCCGTGGGGGCGTCATCGGACAGCGGCCCGGTCGATGACCGTGGGGGACATCGACCGGGCCGCCGGGAAGAGGTCGCGTGGCCTGCTCGACATATGCAGACATCGTTATATGCTGACATCTAGATGCACCGAGCAGTCAGGTCGGTGGCGGACGCGGCTTCGGGCTGCCCGCCCCGGCGCCATACGCGAGAGGGACCTTCGATGTCTGCCGCAACGCTGCACCGCACCCACGCCGAGCACCCGCACGCCCACGGGGAGGGCTGCGGTCATGTCGCCATCCCGCACGGCGACCACGTCGACTACGCGCACGACAACCACCTGCACCGGGTGCACGGCGACCACGTCGACGAGTGCGCCGAGGCCGAGCACGCCGTCCACTCGGACCACGCGCACCAGCACGGCGTGGACTGCGGGCATGTGGCCGTGCCGCACGAGGACCACGTCGACTACGTCCACGACGGGCACCGGCACGCGAGTCACCAGGGCCACTGGGACGACCACTGAGTCCTGCTGGTGCGCATGGGGGCGGGTCGGGGTGATCCCCGGCCCGCCCCCGGCGTGTTTGCCGGTCCTGGGGTGGGATTGATACTCATTCCCAGGTATTAAGGTATGCATATGGCAATGGACCCAGCCCCCGGTACTCCCGGTGCGTCGTCGGCCGAGCTGCAGGCCGCCAGCGAGTTGCTGCGCGCCTTGGCCGCGCCGGTCCGGCTGGGCATCGTGCGGGAGTTGGCCGACGGCCACCGGCGGGTCCACGAGCTGGTGGCCGCGCTCGGCGTGAGCCAGCCGCTGGTCTCCCAGCACCTGCGGCTGCTGCGCGCCGCGCGGATCGTCACCGCCCACCGCAAGTCCCGCGAGATCGAGTACTCGCTCACCGACGAGCACGTGGCGCACATCGTGCTGGACGCCATCCGGCACGCCGCCGAGGCGTAGTCCGCGCCCTCGGCAAGCGGCCTGACGGTGTATCAGCCCGTCAGCGCTCCTCGCGGAAGTCGACGTGGCGGCGGACCATCGGGTCGTACTTGCGCAGGACCAGGCGGTCCGGGTCGTTGCGGCGGTTCTTGCGGGTCACGTAGGTGTAGCCGGTGCCGGCGGTGGACCGGAGCTTGATGATCGGGCGCAGTTCGTTGCGGGCCATCGGGATCGTCCTCTCGGAGAAGGGTGGGCTGGATCGGTCGAGTCACTATACCGAAATGGAAGTCGTTTTCATCTGAGGTATTGTTGGCTCCGCCAGGACGGGCCGTGCGCCCGCCCACCCTGCCGCGCTGCCCCGCCGCGCCCGCCCACCGGAGACCGCCATGTCCGCCCACTGCCAACTGACCGGCCGCAAGCCCGGTTTCGGCAACGCCATCTCCCACTCCCACCGTCGCACCCCGCGCCGCTTCGACCCGAACATCCAGCGCAGGCGCTACTGGCTGCCGAGCGAGGGCCGGTACGTGCGGCTCACCCTCAGCGCCAAGGGGCTCAAGACCGTCGACGTGATCGGCGTCGAGTCCGCCGTCGCGCGGATCCGTGCCCGAGGGGAGAAGGTCTGATGGCCAAGCAGAGCAAGATCGCCAAGAACGAGGCCCGCCGCCGGACCATCGCCCACTACGCCGATCGCCGCGCCGAGTTGAAGCGGATCATCGCCCGGCCGACCAGTACGCCGGCCGAACGGGCGGCCGCCCAGCAGGAGCTGAGCCGCCAGCCCAGGGACGCCAGCGCCACCCGGCTGCGCAACCGGGACGCCGTCGACGGCCGCCCGCGCGGCTATCAGCGCGCCTTCGGCCTCTCCCGGATCAACCTGCGCACCCTCGCCCATGCCGGCCACCTGCCCGGTGTCCGCAAGTCCAGCTGGTGACCGAAGGAGGAGCCGTGCCCGAAGACCTGAGGCTGCCCGTGGTGGTGGTCGCCGGGCTGCACGCGGCCGAGCGCCGCCAGGCCGTCCGCGAACTGCTGGCGGGCTGCGTCGACGCCGTGGTCCTCCAGCACGACCTGCGGGACGCGTCCAGCGGTCTGGTGCACCGTCACATCCACGACGAAAAGGGCGATTTCGCGCCCGCCACGGTCCCGCTGACCAACGACTGCCCCTGCTGCGCGGCGCGCGAGGACCTGCTGCCCGAACTGCTGCGGATCGCCGAGGCCGGGCAGTACGGCCTCGCGGTGGTCGAGTTGTGGGGCGGCAGTGACCCGCACCCGATCGTGGAGCTGATCGCGGGCGGCGAGGTGGGCGACCGCTGCATGCACGAGGTGGTCGAACTCGCGGGTGTGGTCGGCGTGCTGGACCCGCTGCGGCTGATCGGCGAGCTGTCCGTGTCGGACGAGCTGGTCGAGCACGCCCTGCACACCTGCGCCGACGACGGCCGCACCCGTGCCGAGGCGCTCGCCCACCAGCTCGAGTACGCCACCGTGCTGGCCGTGCCGCGAGCCGGCCAGGCGGATGAGGCGCCCGAACGGCGGGCGGGTCTCGCGATGCTCCACCAACTGCATTCCACCGCCCGGGTGGTGCGGCTCGGCACCGGTGAGCTGATCCGGGCGGCGCTCGGCGGTTTCGACGTCGCCGCCGCGCGGGACCGGGTCAACCCGGCGCTCGCCCAGCTGCCGCAGGAACAGGACGCGGCGGGCGTGGCCACCGTGGTCTGGGAGCGCCGGCGTCCGCTGCACCCGACCCGGCTGCACGAGGCGCTCGAACAGCTGGTCCCCGCCGCCCAGCGCAGCCGCGGCCGGTTCTGGCTGGCCAACCGTCCCGACCTGATGTTCGCCTGGGACGCCGCCGGGGCCAACCTGGCGGTGGAGGAGTGCGGCCCTTGGCTGGCCTCACTGCCCGACGCCGCCTGGGACCTCTACCCGCCCGCCCGCCGGGCCGCCGCCGCCCTGGACTGGCACCCGCTGCACGGCGACCGGGTCCAGCAACTCAGCTTCACCGCCGAGGGCCTGGACGCCGACGGCATCGTCGAACTCCTCGACTCCTGCCTGCTCACCGACGCCGAACTGGTGGCCGGCGAGCCGGGTTGGAAGGCGCTGCCCGACGCGTTCGCCGATCTGCTGGACACGCCGTCCTGATTTCCCCCTCGCCACCCCGAAATACCACCCGCTGATCCCAACCACCTTTCCGGAGAACCCAGATGGCCGTCCCCAAGCGCAAGATGTCCCGCAGCAACACGCGCCACCGCCGCGCGCAGTGGAAGGCGAGCGCCCCGCAGCTCGTCCCGATCACCGTCCAGGGCCAGGAGTTGCTGGTGCCGCGCAACCTGGTCAAGGCGTACGAGCGCGGACTGCTCGTCCCCTGACGCCGAGCGGCGCGGTACGCCCGACCGCCGAGCCGGCCGGCGGCTCGGCGCCGCCGATCGCGGCGATGATCCGGGCCGCCCAGGCGGCCGGCCGCGGCTCGCGTCCCAGCCGGTCGGCGAGCCGGGCGAGGCGTTCGCGCCGCTCGGCCGGTGGCAGGGCAAGGGCCAGTTCCAGCCGGTCGCCGAGGTCCTCGGGGGAGCGGGGGTCGGTGAGGATCGCCGCCGAGCCCAGCGATTCGGCCGCGCCGATGTGCCGGGACAGCACGAGCACCCCGGATCCGTGCACCGCCGCCTGCGCGGCGACGAACTCCTTGGCGGTGAGGTTCATACCGTCCTGGAGGGAGGTCACCCAGAGCACGTCGGCCGCCAGGTAGTGGTCGACCACTTCGGGGAACGGCAGCGACTTCGGAAGGTACTCGACGGGCTGCCAGGAGTCGGTGCCCCACTGCTGGTTGACCTCGGCGACGCGCTGCTCCAGGGCCTGGCGGGTGGCGTCGTAGGCGGTGATACCGGGCTCGGGCGGCGGGCAGACCAGGCGGAAGCGCAGCCGTCCGCGCAGATCGGGGCGGCGGGCGAGCAGCGCCCCGATCGCCGCCACCTTCTGCACCGGGGCCTTGGCGTAGTCGAGGCGTTCGACGGCGAGCACCAGCGGGCCGGCCTGCGGACCTTGCCGCCGACGCGGTCGCGCAGCGCTGGCCCCGGCCCGGGCGCGGGCCAGCGCGGCGACGGCGTCGCGGTCGATGCCGAGCGGGTGGACACCGAGCCGCGGCAACCGGCCGGTGTCCACCCGCCCGGCATCGACCGCGAGGACCTGCCGGAAATGCTCGGCGAACGCGGCGGTGTGGAACCCGGCCCAGTCCAGGCAGCCGAGCGAGGCGCGGATCTCGGCCGCGGTCGGCAGCGTGGCGAAGACCTCCGGCGATGGGAACGGCGTGTGATGGAAGAGGCCGATCCGCAGGTCGGGACGGGCCGCGCGGAGCAGGCCCGGGACCAGCCACAGGTTGTAGTCGTGCAGCCAGACCGTGGCGCCGTCCGCCGCGTGGCTGCTGATCCGGTCGGCGAACCGCTCGTTCACCGTGCGGTAGAGCGCCCAACCGGCGGGGTCGAAGCGCAGCCGCTGCGGTTCGGACATCAGCACCGGCCAGAGCGTCTCCTTGCAGACCCGGTGGACGTAGCCGGCCCACTGCCGCGGACTCAGCGGCAGGAAGGAGAGCGGCAGGCCGGTGCCGTGCCCCGCCGGCAGCCGGTCGGGCGGCGTCCCGTCCGCCGCGACGGTGGCGGCCACCCAGACCGCGTCCAACCCGGTGTCCGGCCCAGCGGTCAGCCCGGCATCCGGCCCGGCGGCACGACCGCCGCCGTTGCCGCGCAGGTGCCGCAGGGTGGGCAGGATCCCGTTGGGACTGGCCGGTTCCCGCCAGCCGTGCTCGCGGGTCCAGGTCGCCGGTGGCCGGTGGTACCCGATCACCAGCGGGACCTCGGGTTCCACCCAGCCCAGGTCGAGCAGCGCCCGCAGGATGCCCCCGGCACCCGCCCGCGCCGGCCGGTGCGCCGCGGCTTGCGGAGGCACGGCCGACAGCAGGGCGGGCTCGGCGCCCTGGACGATCACGCCGTGCGCGCCCAGCCCGTACAGCGACAGATCGTTGAGGCTGTCGCCGGCGACCAGGATCGAGTCCATCGGCCAGCCCGACTGTTCCGCCAGCGCCCGCAGCGCGCCGCCCTTGGACGCCCCCGGCGGCAGCACATCGAAGTACCGCTCGCCGGAGTAGATCCATGAGCACCCCAATGCCCGCACCGCATCGGTGAGTTGCTCGGTCAGCCGGTCGGGCCGCAGGTAGTACGAGCAACGGCCGTCCTGGGCCACCCCGTCCTGGTACTCCAGCGCGGGGAAGCGGCGCAGCGCCCGGCGCACCCGCTCGGGCCCGGGCCAGCCGGCGCGCAACCGGGCCTGCAGCGGTCGGACCGGGGACAGGTCGGTGCCGTCCAGGACGCTCGCGCCGATGTCGGCGATGACCCAGTGCGGACGGGGCAGCAAGGGGTCGCGCAGTGCCTCGCGCACCGAGGGCAGCCCGCGCCCGGTCGCGAAGACGAGCGTCAGCTCCGGGTGGCGGGCCAGCGTGTCCCGCAGGCGCCGCCGGTCCCGGGTGGTGCCGCCCAGCAGCGTGCCGTCGAGGTCGGTGACCAGGATCGGATCTGTCACAGCCGTGCCCCCAGGCGCTCGTCGCGGATCAGAGCGACGTTAACACTGATGGACAGTCAGCTGACAGACAGTCATATCCGCAGTGACGCCTTCGCCCCGGCGGGGTGGCGAGTTGAGCAGGCCGGCAGGGCGCGCGGGTCAGGCGCCGACGAGCAGGTCGGCGACCTGGGCGCACTCGCGAGGGTGGGACCGGAAGTACCGGCCGAGATGGTGGGTGGCGTCGGGGAACACCAGATGCGTGAAGTCGGCCCGCCTGGCGAGTGCTTGGACGAGGGCCTGGTTCACGGCGGGCGGTATCACGTGGTCCTCGGCGGGCACCGCCAGCACCGCCCGACCGGTGAAGGCGGCGTAGATCTCCAGGGCGGCCGAGTCGCGCCAGGCGTCAGGGGTGCGGATGACCTCGGTGAAGCCCGCGTCGAAGGCCAGGTCCCAGGCCCGGCGCGGGTAGACGGCCGGGGCCAGCAGGCCGAGCGCCGCCACCCGGCTGCCGTAGTGCCCGAGCAGGTCGGCGACGGTCTGGCCGCTCATGCTCGCGCCGACCAGCAGCAGTTGATCGGTCTCGGGGGCGAGCTCGTCGATCACCGACCGGGCTTGCCGCAACCGCCGCGCCAGGCTCAGCTTCTGCAGCCGGCCGCTGCTGGCACCGTGCCCCGAGAAGTCCAACGTGACCACGCGGCAGCCGCGTTCGGCCAGCAGTCGCGCCAGGTCGCCGTGCACGGACCGGTCGGCCGTGCCCGCGCCGTGCAGCAGCACCGCGGTGCGGCCCGCCGCTTCGCCGACCGGTAGCAGCACGCCGCAGGCGATCTTCTCCCCGTCGACCGCCAGGGTCTGCTGCACCGCCTCGACCTGACGCCTCGACGCCGGAACCGCCAGGTCGGTCGACTGCGGTTCGTGGGCGCCGAGCCGTGCCAGCAGGTGTTCCCTGGCCGCCGGCCACTCGCCGGCGAGCATCGCGAAGTACTGGCTGTCGCGGAACGTCCCGTCCTGGCGACGCTTCTCGCGTCGGTGGACGCCCTCGTACCGTGCGCCGAGGCGGCGTATCGCCTGCTGCGAACGCTCGTTGAGGCCGTCGGTCTTCAACATCACCCGGCCCATGCCCAGTTCCTCGAAGGCGTGGGCGAGCAGCAGTAGTTTCGTAGTCCTTCGATAGACACACACGTATGATCGGTGATCATCGGAGGGGATGCGCATGTCGCTGGAGACGTTCGCCGGGCCGTCTGACCCGCGAGAGCCGTACGAGGGGAAGCGGGCGGGTATCTACGCCCGGAAGTCGAACTACGCGGGCAAGAAGAAGTCGAAGCACCGTTCCGTCGCTGAGCAGCTCGAAGCGTCGTACGCCGACGCCGCGCGCCTTCGGGTGACGATCGGGGAGGGGCGCGAGTACGTCGATGACGGAATCTCGGCCTCGCGGTACGGCGGGAAGGAGCGAGACGAGTTCGAGCGCCTGCTCGACGACATCGAGCACCGCCGGCTCGACATGGTGATCAGCTGGGCGTCGAACCGGTTGCAGCGCGACCTTGCGATCTACGTGCGGCTGCGTGACGCGTGCGCGGCGGCCGGCGTGCTGCTTTGCTACGGCGGCCGGGTGTACGACATGTCCTCGAAGGACGACCGCTTTCGCACCGGCCTCGACGCCCTGGTTGGTGAGCGCGAGGTCGACGAACTTCGGGACAACGTTAAGCGCGCACTGCGCGCCAACGCCGCCAACGGTCGCCCGCACGGACCGAAAAAGTACGGCTACGACCGCGTGTACGACCCGCGTACGGGTGCGTTCATTGAGGAGGTCGTGAACCCCGTTGAGGGCCCGGCCATTGCGGAGATCGCCAAGCGGTGGGCGGCTGGCGACGGTCCGGCGAAGATCCGTAGGTACCTGCTTGCCGAGAAGATCCCGCCGCCGGGCGACCGGTGGACGGCCAAGCAGGTTGAGGTGGTGGCGCGGGCCGAGGTGGGGGACCACCCGATGCACCCCGAGATCAAGGCCGAGGCCGCCGCACGACTGCTCGGCGACGAGGAGGCGGCAAAGAGCATCGCCGATGACTTCAACGAACGTGAGCTGCCCTTGGTGGTCGCTGAGTGGAACACCTGGACGATCAAGAAGTACGCGCTTGATCCGAGCTACGTTGGCGCCCGTGTGTCCCACGGCCAGGTGACCAAGGAGGACGCCCGGCCGCGGATCGTTGACCCGGCGACGCACGCCCAGTGTCTTGCGATCGAGGCGAAGCGCAAGGGGACGCGGGGCAATTCTCATCCCACGGCCGCCGTGCACTGGCTCTCGGGGATCGGCAGGTGCGGTCACTGCGGCTTCCCTCATTACACGAGTGGGCGGCGGCACCGGACCATCGACCCCGCGACCGGTGAGGGCAAGCTGGTGAGGCAGTACAAGTGCACGCACTTCTCGCTTGACATTGAACTCGTCGACCGCTTCGTCGAGGGCCAGCTGTTCGACTGGCTGTCCGAGCCGGCCTGGGTCGCGGCGTACTTGGAGAACGACAAGGAGCGGGCTGCGAAGCACGCGGAAGCGCAGGGCGAGCTTGCGATCTTGCAGGCCCGTCTCGAAGAGTTCTACAAGTCGGCTGCGACCGGTGGGGTCTCCGCTGCGGCGCTGACAGCCATCGAGTCTGACCTGCTTCCCCGGATAAAGGAGAAGGAGCAGCAGGCGGCGACTCTGCGGGTTCCGCCGGTCGTCCGCGACATCGCGGTCGGAGATCGCCGGGACATCGAAGCTGCGTGGAAGAAGCTGGATCTCGAACAGCGGCGCCTGATCGCCGAGTCGCTGCTTGACGTTCGGCTCCGGACGGCCGGCCAGGGTGTGAGGACGGACGAGACCACTATCGGCAGGTACGTGACTGTGACACCGCGCGGGATGAAGTTGGCCGCGTAGCAGAAGCCGAACGGGCCGCCCAGCGTCTGCTGGGCGGCCCGATCACTATGTGGTGACACCTCATGAGTCGCCACCCGGCCCCGCCCCGGGGTCGCCATCTGCCAGCCCGTTCAGAGCCGTCTCGATGGCAGTTGCGCCGGTCGGCGTGATGTGCCGATCGTCAACTGCAAGGACGAGGTCCTCCGCGGTCGCGCGAACGACCGCCGGGGCGCCGGCATCGAGCCGGGTACGGCAGACCTTGATCATGCGGAGTCTTCCCCCTGTGGGCATGTAGGAACGTACGATTCGCACACAGTTCCGAATCGAACTTTCACACAGTATCGCCCGCAACACCGCAGGTCACCCGCGTTCTGGTCAAACTTCAACTAGAGGGACGCCCAGAACCTGAGGCCCAGTTCCTTAGCAGTTCCTCCACCTTCGGCATGTCTGCCGGGCGCAGTCCGGGGACGTGCGCGACGACGACAGACGCCTCGGGCGTGGTCGCTCCGAAGGGGTCGCCGGCGGTCAGTCCGATGTACTGCTCGGCCGCCGCGGCTTGCACCTCACGGACGTCCCTGCCGATGGCCGCGGCGATCGCTCTCACGATCCATGGGGCGATCTTGACCGCTTCACCGTTGGCTATCTTCCACAGGGCATTGTGGTTCAGGGCCTGGCGTGTCTGCGGGTCGATCGCCGCCTCGGCCAGCTTCCGGTAGGTCACGCCTTCGCCTGTGGCTGCTTCGCGCACCATGTCGGCGAACGGGGTCGACTCCCACATCGTTTCTCATCTCCGTTCGTGTCGCGTTACGCGAACACGCCCATTGAAGCGCACATATCACTGGTTCGACCAATGCAGATATGCGTTGACGTGCACTATCGGCCGCTCTAGCGTTGCCCGTGTCTCGAAACGGAGACAGGCGCAACGCTCTGAGCTGCACGTTCTGACGTCCCACCTGTCTTCGTTCCGCAACAGAAACGAACGGGGGGAACCGATGTCTACTACCGGCCGTGTCGCCCAGCCTGCGCAGGTGCAGGGGTGGCCTGATCCAAGCGACGAGCAGGTCTCACTGGTGGCGCGCATCCTCGGGCCCCACATCCGGCGAGCTCGGGCCGAGCGCCTGGCCGCCGAGCAGGCTGCGGCCCGTCCCGTCGTCGAGCGGATTGCGGCATGAGCGCCGCACACGTCATGGAGTTCATCGGCCCGCCGCCGGCCGCCGAGACCAAGCACAGCAAGATCGCTCGGGCCCTGCGCGGCCGGCCGGCCGAGTGGGCGGTTGTGCAACGGGCCGCCACCATCACCCGCGCCGCCTCGGCGGCACAGGCGATCCGGTCCGCCAAGCTGGCCGCCTACGGTCCGGCGGGGGCGTTCCAGGCCGTTGCCCGCACCGTTCAGGGTGAGCACCGGGTCTACGCCCGGTACGTCGGCGAGCAGCGGCGCCCGGTCGTTGGGGGTGTGGCTGCGTGAGTGCCGTCCGTCCGCCGGGGCTGCCTCCGCGGTCGGGCCGGCTGTTCATCGGCGAAGCCGCCGCCGCGGTGGACGTCGAGCAGGTGAGGGCGGTCTGGCAGGCCGCACGGGCCGCGGGCGAGCCCGGGTGGTACCTGGCACGCATCGCCGCCATCGGCCGCCGCAGAGCCGGCGCCCGTGGGACCGGGGCCGGCCATGCATGAGACGGCAGCGGTCGCGCTGCAACTGGCAGTCGACGGCAGCGGCGTCCCGTACCCGGAGACCATCACCAAGCCGGTTCGGCCCGCACGGCGCCGCGACAAGGCCGAGGACCGCGCCACCACTGAACCTTGCGACGTGCCAGGCCAGTTGGACGGCCTCGCCGCCATCGCCGCCCTGGCCTGACCGGCCGGCCAATCCGCCCGTTCCACCAACTCCCCACGCCGGCACCACGTGCGCGGCGCCCCGCGACCCTTGGCCCGCGCTGCCCGATGGAGCACAACACCCGTGACCTGGTTCAAAGTTGACGATACCGCCTACTCACACCCGAAGCTGATCGCGGCCGGGAACGCAGCACTCGGGCTGTGGCTTCGCTGCGGCGCCTACACCGCACAGCACCTGACCGAGGGCCGTATCCCGGCCGTGATCGCCACCATGTTCGGCACCGGCCCCCAGGCCGCCAAGCTGGTGAAGTCCGGCCTGTGGCACGAGAGCGGCCACACCTGCTCGCGGTGCCCGACGGTGACCGTCGGCGAGTACTTGATGCACGACTTCCTGCGCTACAACCCCACCCGGGCCAGCGTCGAGGGCACCCGCAAGCGGGAGGCGGACCGGAAGCAAAAGGGCCGTGATCGCCAGCGAACGCGCCGCGATTCGCCCGCCGATCCGCCACCGTTCGGCGCCGATCCGGACCCGGACGGCGAGGGATCCGCCCCTGATTCACCCCCGGATTTCGACGAAAGCCCAGGCCAGAGCGGGGTGTCCCACCCGGACGGCGCGGGGGTGTCCCACCGGTCCCGGCCCGACCCGACCCGACCCGTAGAGGGTGGCGGGGGCAGTAGAGAGAGTTCAGGCCGTAGCGGGCCGCCGCCCACCTCCACTCTCTGCGCTCTGCCCGCCGACTGGGAACCGGACGACGCGCTGCTCGCCTGGGCGGCGACGGCCGGTCACCTCCAACGCCTGGGACTGGAGGGCCTGGACCACGCCACCGCCAAGTGGCGCGTCCACCGGGCCACCGGCCCCGCGCGGACCGTGCAGCAGTGGCGGCTCAACTGGCAGCAGTGGATCAACCAGGAGCGGCCCGACCAACCGGCCGCCGCACGCCACCTTCAGGCCGTGCCGCCCTCGCGCCCTTCACGCGCCGATCAGCACGCTGCCGCACTTCAGGCCGCCCTCAACGACATGAACACCGCCAGCCACGAGGAGGACAGCGCATGACCCGCGAGGAAGTCGCCGCCCTTCTCGCCTACGTCGGCCGCCTGGACCCGCGCGCCGCCCTGCTCGACCCCACCGAGACCGCCGGCCAACTGGCTACCTGGTGCGAGCTGCTGCGCGACGTGCCCGCCATGACCCCCGGCGGGTGGGACGCCGCCGCGGTGGTGCGCCGGCACGTCGAGTCCAGCCCGTACCCGGTGCTGCCGGTCGACGTCACCCGCCCCTGGGCGGCCCACCGCCGGGACCTGCTCGGCCGCCACACCGACCCCCGCCCCGCCGTCGACCCCGACGACGTCGCCGCCTACCAGAACGCCATCCGGGCGCAGCGGCACGCGGTCGCCACCGGGCAGGCCGCGCCCGCCGACTCCCGGCAGCTGACCGGCGGCCCGCACCCGACGGTCGCCGCCCGCCTCGCCGGCCGCGCGCTTCCCGCGGACGTCGGCGCCGCACTGGCCCCGTACCGCCCGGCGCGGGCCGCGCGGGAGGCCGCCGCCGCGGCCGGCCGACCCGACGCCCTGTCCGTGCCGTGCACGTGGTGCCGCGCGCCGGCCGGGGAGCAGTGCCGGCGGCGCACCAACGCCACCACCGACCGACCCGGCACCTGGACCCGCCGCCGCACACCGCACCCCAGCCGCATCGACGCCGCCACGGCCACCACCCACCAGGAGAGTGCAGCATGACCACCAACCCCGCCCCGCACCGCCGCGAGTCCGACGTCGAAGCGCTCTTGCACCTGGTCGACCGGGCCGAGCGCGGCACCCTGTTGCCCGCCGAGGCCGCCCTCCTTCGTGCCGGCGTCAACGACATGGCCACCTACCGGCAGTGGTGCACCGAGTGGTCGCGCATTGCCGTCGCCGGCCGGGCCCGCGCCCACCTCCTGCGCCAGGCACTTCGCCGGGCACTGGACCGCGCCCGGAACGCCGCGGCGACGGAGGCTGAACTGGCCCGCCTGAAGGCCGCGCAGAGCCCGGCGGAACTGGCATCGGAGGCGTACGAGGACATGCTCGCCGCGCAGCTGCTCGACGCCTTCGCGCTGGCCCGCGCCGCCCACCGTCTGCGGCCGGTCGTCCGCCGCCCGCCGGCGGCCTCCTGAACCGACCCGGGCGCCCCCGTACTGCCGAGAGGGGCGCCCGGGTCACCAACCACCCGCGCACCAAGACCTGGAGAGAACACGACCGTGTACCAGCCCGCCCGCCGTCACCGAGCCGCCGCCCAGCTGCGCACCGTCCGCCGGGAGTGGGGCGCGCTGCTGGTCGCCGTCGAGACCCCGCCGGCCGCCGCGTGGCCGCCCGCGCAGCTGTCCACTCACCTTGCACAGCAACTCGCCGCGGACGTCGACCTGATCGTCGCCGACCGGGCGCCGCTCACCCTGCGCGAGCACCCGGCCCCGCTCAACCTGGCCGCACTCGATGCCGCCGTGCGGGTCGAAACGCTGCTCTTCGACCTGGCCGACACGCTCGCGGCCGGCGTCCAACGCCCGATCGCCCGTCAGCGAATCTCCAGCCCCGGGCGTCCCGCCGTCTGGGCCGACGACCAGGCCGACGCCGGCGACCCGCGCCGCTGGGTCTACCGCAGCCCTACCGATCCGGGCAGCCGCCGCCACGGCCTCCACTTCGCCGCGCTGTGGGTCGAGGGACGTCTCCTCGATGAGGACACCACCCCGGAACCGGCCGTCGACTACACGGTGCAGCCCGCACTGTTCGGCCTGCTGCCCGAACACCTGCAACACGAGGCGATCCGCGTAGCCGGGCAGTGCGAACGCCTCGTGCTGCGAGTCCTCGAACTTGATGCCCGGTCGACGCCGATCGAGGGGCGAGCGTGCCCGTGGTGCGCCGGCGCCGGCCTGGTGCTGCACACCGCGGACGGGCAGGCGCCCCGGGTGACCTGCGCGACCGGACCGGCCTGCCCCGCGCCGCTTCCCCTGGACGAGGAGCAGCGGCGCGTGTGGGGCGCCACCGATCTGGTGTCGCTGATCGCCGCGTTCGAGAAGGCCGTCGACCACCCGGCCGCCGCGTAGTCGTCGCCCAACTCCAGCCGCCCAGAGTGACGTTGACTCTGGGCGGCTTTGTGCATCCCCTTGCCCAGCGCGACTGTAATCATTACAGTAATCATTACTGCAAAGAGTGCAGGGCCGGACGCTACCCGGCACCCACGCCAGCACAGGGAGAGACCCCGATGCGCTACACCACCACCGGCCCCAAGGCCCGCGTCGTGCACCACGAGCACGAGCCCTGGGCCACCGAGTGCGGACGTGACACCACGGACGTTGCCCACGAGATCACGCCCGAGGCGCTCGCCGCGGCCATCGCCGCCGGCACCCTGCGCATGTGCAAGAGCTGCGAGCGCGTTCACGCCGCCCGCAACGCCGCGCCGGCGCCAGCCGCCCCCGTGGTGGTCACGGTCGCCACGAACGCGTTCGAGCAGGCCGCCATGGGGCTGCACGACGCGCGGCCGGCCGGCCGGTACGCGCTCCAGGTCTGCGAGGACCCGCGCGACGTCTGCGAGCGCGACGCCTGCACCGGGCACTCGACCCGGGCGGCCGGCACCCTCGACGAGGTGCGCCAGGCTGCCGGGATGTTCCGTCATGCCTGGGCCGTCGACTCCAACGGCAACCGCATCGCGCTGACCGAGCAGCCTGCACAGGCCGACAGCACGCCCGTTGAGCCGCTGCCGGACGGCCCGATGCGGGTCCACGTCAAGATGGGCTTCGACGCGGCCGACATGGCGCGTCTCAAGGAAACGGCTGCCGCGGACCGGGCCGCCTACCTCGCCGAGTCCGAGGTGCGGCGGGCCTCCGCGCGGGCCAAGTACGGCCCGGCACCGATCGAGGGCAGCATCGTTGCGCACCAAGACGAGGCGTACGGATGCCTGCCCGCCGACACGACCAATCCGGACGTGCACGCGGCGATCGTCGTCCTGGAGCTGTGCGGCTACGAGCCGGCCCGGCTGTACGGCGACGACGCCGAGGAGTGCGCCGACGCCACCGGCTTCTGGGTCGTTCCGCGCGGCGGCGGCCGGGTAGCGATCTACCAACTGGTGAACGGCCAGCGGACCGACACGGACGGAAGCCCGTGGGTGGGAGAACTCGACGAGTACCGGGGTGCGTTCCGCACCGTGGGCTGGCAGGTCGAGCGTGGAAGCGTGACGTGCGTGTTCGTCCACCGACCGCAGGACGCCGAGCCGGCTGACCTGCCCGGAGACCTCGGCTTCCGACGGATTGCCGAGCGGGCCCTGGCCGCCGCGATCCGGGCTGGCAACGTGGCGGAGGTCGAGGGGCTCCTGAACTGCTTCCCCGCTGGCGACCGAGTGCGCCAGCTGCGGGCCGAGATCATCAGGGCTGCTGCCGCGGAGCGCGAGCGGATCGGCCAGAGTAGGCAGTGAGAACGCTGACGCCGGCCGGGCACCCGCCCGGCCGGCAGCCCCGGAAGGACGCCGAACCGATGCCCGAGCCCGAGAAGCCGCTGACCTACGCCGACGCCGTCCGGATCAAGGCCGAGGAACGCCAGCTCGCCCCGCAGCTCGCCCGGATCATCGTTGAGGCGAGGGACGGTGGCACGAAGGCCGCCCAGATCGCGCGCGATCTGCACCTGACCGAAGGGCGCGTGCACCAGATCCTCCGGGCGCACCGCGACCAGTGATCGACGGGCCCGCCAAGGCGACGCTACCGCCCGGCGGGCCCTGGCCCACGGACAGAGAGACCTGTCGGGGCTGCCGCCTACCCTACTGACGGTGGGCTCCGGCTCCGCGCAGTACCGACCCGCAGCACACGAGACCAGGGGGGCCACGTCATGACCGAGCACACCGAGCAGTCCGCCAACGTCGCCGGCGACAGGAAGCGGCCCGCCGGCAGGCCGAGGCTGGTAGCCGAGCTGCCGGAGCACGGCGCAGCCTCCGAGGACTGGGCTGCGAAGGTCACCACGTTGTTCGTGCAGCACGAGACCGAACGGGCCCAGGCGATGCTGCGCGCCGTCAAGGAGGGTGTGGAGGTGGGCCGATACCCCGACTCGTACCTCGACATGGCGATCGTCGAGGCAGACGAGGAGCACGAGCTGCCGATCGAGGACATCGCCGCCGCGCTGGGCCTCTCCGAGGACCATGTGCAGGCCGTGCTCGACCAGGCTGAACAACAGGACGACGAAGACGGTTGCGCCGTAACCGTTTCGTGATCTAAAGTTCGAAGCGCTTCCGGCGTGCCCGGAAGTCCATCAACGCGAGCCCCGCCCACCGGCGGGGCTTTTCGCGTTCCAGAACCGGATCACAGGGGGGTGCATGTACCTCGACCGTCCGACACTGTTCGAGGAGGAACCGCCGCGCACCCCGGGCACGCCGCGTGGCCTCCACCCGTTCAGCGTCCTTCGTAGCGAACTCGGCCCCTGGAGGGACCGGCGTCGCATGTGGCAGGACCTCGGCATAGCCAGCCGCGCCGGCCGAGAGCACGTCACCACCTACAACACCTCCGACCACTTCGGCCGGACCGTCCTGGGCGCGATCAGCGGGGGCCTGTCGACCTTCGACCCGGTCCTCGCCGAACTCTCCTACTCCTGGTACTGCCCGGAAGGCGGGCGCATCCTCGACCCGTTCGCCGGCGGGTCGGTGCGCGGCCTGGTCGCCGCCAACGGCGGTTACCCATACACCGGCATCGACCTGTCGGCCGAGCAGATCGACGCCAACGAGGAGCAGGCCGCGGCGTGGCGCGAGCGCGACATGCTCGCCGCCGAGCCAACCTGGCACCTGGGCGACTCGGCCGACGTCCTACCGACCATGCCCGACGCCGGGTTTGACTACGTGTTCACCTGCCCGCCGTACCACAACCTGGAGAAGTACAGCGATCACCCGGCGGACCTGTCCGCGATGCGGTGGAAGGACTTCGCCCAGGCGTACAGGGAGATCATCGCCGAGTCGATCCGGTGCCTGGCCGACGACAGGTTCGCGACCTGGGTCGTGGGCGAGGTCCGCAACAGCGCCGGCATGATCCGCGGCCTGATCCCGTTGACCATCGACGCCCACGAGCAGGCCGGCGCCCACCTCTACAACGACTCCATCCTCCTCAACACGGTGGGCACCACCGCAGCCCGGCTGCCTCAGCAGTGGCGCGCAAGCCGCAAGGTTGGCCGCATCCACCAGTACGTTCTGACCTTCGTCAAGGGTGACCCGAAGCGCGCGACGGCACGTCTTTCGGATCCGTCCGAAGGCGGCGCCCGGTGAACCGGCGACGCCGCCCGTGCCTGGTCTGCGGCACCCTCACCCGCAACCCCTCTCGGTGCGACACGCACCAGGCTGCATGGCTGGCCGAGCAGGACCAGCGCCGCGGCAGTGCCCACCAGCGCGGCTACGGCGCCGCCTACCGCCGCACGGCCACCGCCGCGGTGGCCGAGCACCGTCGGCAGTACGGCGATTGGTGTCCGGGTTGGCGACGACCAGCCCATGCCGCCACCGATCTGACCGCCGACCACATCGTGCCCAAGGCCGTGGGCGGCGGCGACGAGCCGGCGAACCTCGCAGTCCTGTGCCGCTCGTGCAACAGCAGCAAACGGGACCGCCCACCGGCCGATGGTCACAGAGTGTGACGCATTTGCTGGCGGTAGCCGCATACCGGGGGGTGGGTAGATGTCGCGGTGATGATCATCCAGGGACCCGGCCCCCCGCCCCGAAATCTTTTGTACGGGTTCCGGGCCGTTTTTGAGCCGGGGGCGGGGCCGACCCGTGATCACGGTGAGTAGTTAGAGGCGGTGGTCGCATGCCCGGACCGCTGCCGAAGCCGCCGGAGGAACGGCAGCGTCGCAACGCCCGCGACCTGGGGACGGTGACGCCGCCCAGCGACAGCCCACCGGACGCCCCGGCCGGGCTGGGCGTCGATGCGGTGGCCGCCTGGGTCGCCTACTGGGGTGACGTGGTGGCCGGCGTGGTTCGGCCCGCCGACCGGTCGGTCGCCACCCGTTGGGTGCGCAACGTCGACCGGTACCACCGGGTGCTGGCGTTGGCCGATGCCGAGCCGGTCGTCACCGGCTCCACCGGACAGCCCAAGCCGAACGGCCTCTACGACCTGGCGTTCAAGATCGAGGCGTCTGTGCGGGCCGACGAACAACAGCTCGGCATCGGGCCCCTGAGCAGGCTCCGGCTCGGCGTCAAGATCGCCGAGACCGCGGCGTCGTTGGCAGATCTGACCGCGGATGCGGAAGGGGGCGCCGATGACGACGACCCTCTCGCGTTCCTCACGGGGTGAGGTTCTGCCGTGGCCGGCCGCCGTGCCGAAGCCGCTGTCGGCGCCGGCGCTGACAGCCGCGCGCAGCGACGGGCCGAAGGTGGCGCGGTGGATCGAGCGTCACCTTCGCTACGGCGAGGGCGACAAGTTCGGCCAGCCGGTGCGGTTGGAGCCGTTCCAAAAGATCTTCCTGCACTGGCTCTTCGAGCTGAAGGCGGACGGCACCCGCCGCTACCGCCGGGCGCTGCTCCAGGTCCCCAAGGGCAACGGCAAGACCCCGCTCGCCAGTTGGGTTGCCGCCTACCTCCTGGCCACACAGCGATCGGCGGTCATCCCGGTGGCCGCGGCGTCCTACTCGCAGGCCGAGCTTCTGTTCGGCGACCTGCGGACCGCGGTCGCCGAATCCCCCACGCTCGCCGGACACTTCGACGCCTTCGAGGGTGAGATCCAGGTCAAGGGCGGACCCGGGCGCGCCTACAAGATCGCCGCGGTCGCCGGCACCAACGACGGCCAGAGGCCAAGCGCGTTCTTCGCCGACGAGATCCACGAGTGGACCGGCGGGAAGGCGCGCGTTCACCTGGTCATTGCCAACGGTGCGGCCAAGCGTGCCGGGTCACTGGTGGTCAACTCGACCACGCCCGGGGCTGACCTGGACTCGATGGCCGGACGGCTCCACGAGTACGGCATCAAGGTCAACTCGGGGGAGATCTCAGACCCCGAGATGCTGTTCGTCTGGTGGGGCTGCCCCGAGGACCGCTACGACCTCGACGACCACGAGCAGCTGTGCCAGGCGATCCGCGACGCCAACCCGGCAGCGGACCGGTTCCTATCGGTCGGCGACGTCGCCGCCCGGTTCTACCAGGTGCCGCGGCACGAGTTCGCCCGCTACCACCTGGGCCAGTGGACCACGGTCGCCGAACGCTGGCTACCGGCCGGCGCCTGGGAGGCGTGCGAGCGCCCCGGACCAGTGCCCGACGGCGTCGAGGTCTGCCTCGGCTTCGATGGGAGTTACAACGGCGATGCGACAGCGATCACGGTCGTCTCGTGCCCGACCGATGACGACGAGCTGCCCCACGTGGACGTCGTCCAGGTGTGGGAGCGCCCCGAGGGCGTCGTCGGCGACTGGTCGGTGCCGATCCTCGAAGTCGAGGACGCGATCCGCGCCGCCTGCAAGCGGTGGACGATAAGGGAGATCGTTTGCGACCCCTACCGGTGGGCCCGGACCTACCAGATTCTGGAATCCGAGGGTCTGCCGATCGTGGAGTATCCGCAGTCGCCAGCCCGCATGATCCCGGCCACGCAGCGGTTCTACGAGGCCGTCATCAACGGGCAGTTGAGCCAGGCCGGTGATCCGCGACTGGCCCGACACATGGGCAACGCCGCGGTCAAGACCGACTCGCGCGGCACCCGCCTGACCAAGGAACACCGGCACTCGACGCGCCGGATCGACCTGGCGGTGTCCGCCGTCATGGCGCTCGACCGGGCCATGCAGCCGCCTGAACTTCCCCCGCCACCACCCCAGTTCTTCAGCTGGGCTGACCTGTAGCCGGGGGGTGGACGTGCGCCGCCCCCAGCTCACCCGCCAGCACCTGTCCGACCTGCTCGACGTGGCCGGCCTGGCCGTCCTGGACGCCGCGGCCTGGTCCTGGTGCACCACCGCGGGCCTGGTCGGGCTCGGCGCCGCCCTGCTGGTGGCCGGATGGGCGGTGGACCGGTGAGCCTGCTGCGCCGTGCCGCCCGCGCCCTGCCCGCGCGCCGGTTCTTCGCCCCCTCGGGGGCTGGCGACCCGTGGTCCATCCCCTCGAACGGCACGCTGGCCGCGTACGGCTCGGCCGGAGTGCCGGTCACCGAGGACACCGCGATGCAGCTCCTGGCGGTGTCCGCGTGCGTGCGGATCATCTCCGGGGCGATCGCGAACCTGCCGCTGTACGCCGTGCGCCAGGAAGGCGACATCTACGTCAGGGCCAAGCCCCCGCTGATCGTCGCCGACCCGTTCGGCGGTCAGAACGACATCGCCGGCCTTACCCGCCGCGCGGGGCTTCGCCAGATGATGGTCAGCCTCCTTCTGCGCGGCAACGCGTATGCGATGGTGACTGGTTGGGACGCTCGGATGCGCCCGCAGCGCCTGATGCCGCTGCACCCGGACATGGTCCGGGTCACCCGCGACGGCGGCCGGCGGGTGTACGAGGTCAACCGGCAGCCGGTGATGCCCGGATCCATGCTGCACATCACCGGCATGAGCCTGCCGGGCACCGACACCGGTCTGTCCGTCATCTCGTACGCCCGAAACGCAATCGGGTTGGGGTTGGCGGCCGAAGAATTCGGCAGCCGCTTCTTTGGGACCGGCGCGCACCTTTCCGGCGTGATCGAGGTCCCCGGCGACCTCGACCAGGAACGCGCACGCATGCTGAAGGAAAGCTTCACCGCCAAGCACGGTGGAATCTCCAACTCGCATGCGATTGGTGTGCTTTCGGGAGGTGCAAAATGGGCTCCCATAAGCGTGAGCCCTGAAGATGCGCAATTCCTGGGAACGCGGGCGGCGCAAAATCTCGACATCGCGATGACCTTTGGAGTTCCACCCCACATGTTGGGCCAGGTCGACCGAACTACTAGCTGGGGCACGGGAATTGAACAGCAAAGCCTCGGATTCGTCCGGTACACCCTCGCCGACTGGTTCGGGCCTCTGGAGGACGCCTGGTCGGCGATGCTGCCCGCCCCGCAGCTCGCGCAATTCGACGTTGACTCGTTGCTGCGCACCGACACCGCCGGTCGCTTCGCCGTCTACACGCAGGCTCGGACCGCCGGCCTGATGACCCGCAACGAGATCCGGGCGCGCGAGAACCTGCCGCCGGTGCCGGGCGGGGACGACATCAGCGCGCCCCTCAACTCATCCACCACCACGACCACCAGCGGTGATGCCGACCCGGGCGCGCACTCTGCCAAGGCCGACACCGAGTCAGGACAGGAGCCGTGACCGCCATGGATTTCCGCGCACGAGCCGACCAGCCCGCTCGGGCAGAACGCCGCTCGATGCCGTTTCGCGACGTCGAGTTGCGCGCCAAGCCGAACGGCACCGGCGGCGAAGCGCTGCTCTTCGAGGGATACGCCTGCGTGGTCGAAACGCCCTACGAAATGCAGGACTGGCTAGGCGACTACGACGAGGTAGTCAGGTCCGGGGCATTCCGCCAGACCCTGGCGGACGGTGCCGACGTTCCATTCCTCGTGAATCACGCCGGGTTGACGTTGGCGCGCACCAAGTCGGGCACGCTGCGTCTGTCGGAGGATTCGGTTGGGCTCCATACGTCGGCCGACCTCGACCCGGCTTCCCCGCACGTTCAGGCCCTGCGCTCCGCGATGGGCAGGGGTGACGTGGACGAGATGAGTTTCGCGTTCTGGGTGACCCGGCAAGCGTGGAGCCCCGATTTCACCCAGCGCGACATCCTCGAAGTCACTCTCGACCGCGGCGACGTGTCTGTCGTGAACTACGGCGCGAACCCGAACACCGCCGGTGCCCAGCTCAACTCCCGTGACCTGAACGGGCATTTGGACCGCCTGAGCGAGGCCGAGCGGCGCGAGGTGTGGGAGCGGCTCTCCGCCCAGTTCGCCGCACCCGCCACTCCGGCCGCGGTCGCCGCCGGCGCCGCGTTGGACGTGTTCGCCGCCCGCGCCCGCCTGCTCGACCTGTAGCAGCGCGCTTCCCCTTGCCACCCGGCCGCGATCTCGCCGACCGGGCGCGCCTGCCTGCCCGAAGCCGCAGGCCCACCGATCCCACCACCACCTGAGGAGTGCCCTTGTCAGCGCTGCTGATTCAGAACCTCCTTGAGCGGCGCGGCGTGCTCCGTAGTGAGCTGGACGACGTCCTCAAGGGCCCCACCGACGCCAAGCGAAGCCTCACTCCCGAGGAGGAGACGCGCTTCGCCGAGTACGAGACCGAGATCCGCGAGATCGACGAGCGGGTCAAGACCCTGAACGATCAGGCCCTGCGGGACGCGCAGGCCGACGAGATCGCCCGCAAGTACGTGCCGCGCGCCCACGTCACCAGCGAGCCGGCCGTCTACCGGTCCGGCCCGCGCGGGCGGTCCTTCTTCAAGGATCTGCACATGGCCAGCCGCAAGGGCGACCGCGACGCCGCCGAGCGGCTGGAGCGCAACAACCGGCAGGTGGCCGACGCGCGGTCCAAGGCGAACGCCGGCGCCGAGACGCGCGCGATCTCCACCGGCGCCGGTGGCGGTGGCGAGCTGGTGCCGCCGCTGTGGCTGGAGACCGAGTTCATCAAGTACGTGCGCCCGGGGCGCACCACCGCCAACCTGTGCCGGCAGAACGAGCTTCCGGCCGGCACCGACGTCATCACCCTGCCGAAGATCAACAGCGGTACGGCGGTGGCCCCGCAGGTCAACCAGAACACCGGCGTGATGCAGCAGGACCTGACCACCGCGAGCATCTCCAGCCCGGTGGACACCATCGCCGGCGCGCAGACGATCAGCCTGCAGCTCCTCGAACAGAGCCCCCTGAACATCGACGACGTCGTGTTGCAGGACCTCGCCGAGGACTACGCGATGAAGTACAACCTTCAGGTCCTCTCGGGGACCGGCACCAATGGTCAGGTCACCGGCCTGCTCACGCTGGCCGGCACGACCACCGTGTCGTGGACGTCCGCAACCCCGGCCGTCGCCGGCGCGAACAGCCTGTTCACGAAGATCGCTTCCGCGATTCAGGGGATCCACACCAGCCGGTTCCTGTCCCCGAACGCGATCGTTATGCACCCGCGGCGTTGGTGGTGGATCGTCTCTTCCGTCGACGCCGCCAACCGCCCGCTGGTGGTCCCGCAGGCGATGAACCCGATGAACGCGCTCGCGGTGTTCGACGACAACGTCGCCCAGGGCCTGGCCGGCTCCATCCTGGGCCTTCCCGTCTACGTGGATCCGCTGCTGCCCACCACCCTGGGCGCCGGCAACAACCAGGACGAGGTGATCGTCGCGAAGTTCGACGACCTGTGGTCCTGGGAGGGCAACGTCAAGGCCGAGACCTTCGAGCAGACCTACGCCGGTCAGCTCTCCGTCCTGTGCCGCCTCTACAACTACGCCTCCTTCCAGGCCGGCCGGTACCCGCAGTCCATCGCCACCATCTCCGGCACCGGCCTGGTGGCACCCACCTTCTAACCCCACCCGACGGGCCCGACCGGTACGCCGGCCGGGCCCATCCCCATGCCCTGGAGGCACCGTGAGCAACATCGTGAACTACGCCAAGGGCCTGCTCGCCGAGCTGTCCGGCGCGATCCGCAACGGCGAGAAGACCATCGCCGCCGACATCCGCGCCGAGCTGGCGCGCATCCGTGACGACGTCCACCAGGCCGCCGCCACCGGCGCCGGCGTCGTCCCGGCCAGCGTCAAGCGCCTCTCGGACGCCCGCACCGTCGAGAACACCGCGGCCAGCGACCTGCACGACGTCGGCGCCGCCCTCGACGCCGCGCTCGACACCAGCGAGGCCGCGGCCAAGCCGGCGACCACGCCGAAGCCGACCACCACCAAGTAGGCGCCGTGCCCGGCGAACTCGCCCGCCACCTGCGCCGGGTCCGCTCCCAACAGCGGCCCCGGCGCGCCCGCACCCAGCACCGCGGCCACCTCTCCAGTCCCCGACGCCGCACCCCCGGCCGGTCCCACGCCCACAAGCGCGCCCACCACGCCAAGCACCACCACCGCAAGGGCCCGCGCCTGCACCACGTCAAGCACCGCGCGAAGGGCAAGCACCTCAAGCGCGCCCACCAGCTCAAACGGCTCCACCGCACCCACCTGCAACACCGCCGCGCCGACCGCACCCACCACCACAGCGCCCGCCGCACCCAGCGCCGCCGCCAGCAGGCCGCCCACCGGCGCACCGTCCACCATCACCGCCTGCACGCCGCCCGCGCCCGCAGCACCCGGCGACGCCACGCCACCCACCACCGCGCCCACCGTGCCGGCGCCCACCACCGCACCGCGCACCACCAGCACCGCAGCGGCGCCCACCAGCGCGCCCACCGCCGCTACCGATGAACGAGGGGGGTGAGGTGTTGGCGCCCCTGATCTACTTCACCGGGCAGGACGTCGCGCTTGCGGTCACCGTCACCGACGACACCGGGAACCCCGCCTACGGCTCACCCACCGTCCTGACCGTCACCGCGCCGGACGGTACCGTGACCACGCCGGCGACCGTGTCCACCGGCGTCGGCACCTACACCGCCATCGTGCCGGCCGTCACCCAGGCCGGCGTCTACGTCTACCGGTGGACCGCCACCAACCTCGGCGTTGCCTTCGCCAGCGAGGGACAGTTCCAGGTCCGGCCGGCGTCGATCGAGCAGATCGTCGACCTGCCCAGTGTCCGCGCGCACCTCAACCTCCCGCAGAACAACGGCACTTCGGACGACGAGCTCCAGGGGTTCGTGTTGGCCGCGGGCGAGTTGGCGCGCGACGTGTGCGGCCCGTTCCTACCCGAGACGCACGTGCAGTGGTTCGACGGCGGCGGCCCGACCCTCGCCCTGGACTGGCTCCCGCTGGCCTCCGTCCTGTCGGTCACCGAGTACTACGGCCTGGCCGGATTCCCCATCACCGAACAGCCCCTCGGCTCCCAGACCAACGCCTTCGCTTTCACCGCCGACTACACCACCGGCACCCTGACCCGCCGCACCTTCGGTGGCCAGGGCGCGCTGTGGGCGCTGGGCACGCGCAACATTCGGGTGGCGTACACCGCCGGCCGCGCCGGACAGGTCCCCTACACCGTGCGGCTCGGCGCCCTGGAGCTGATCCGCCACCTGTGGCAGCTCACCCAGCAGGGCGGCCGGCCACGATGGGGCGGCGCGGGAGATGGCGGCGACGTCCACGTTCCGTCCGGCTTCGCGCTGCCCGACCGGGTCATCGAGCTGTGGGCCCCCTACCGCCGGCCCCCGGGCATCGCATGACCACGATCCCCACCAGCAGCATCCCCGCCGCCCGCACCTGGCTCTACGCCCAACTCCTGGCCACCCTCACCCCCGACCCGCTGTCCACCACGTCACAGCTCCTGGTCTGCCTGGACGAACCCGGACCCTTCCAACCCGACGACATCGTGTCCGTCGGCGAGGTCCACCAGACCTACAGCCCCGAATCCGGCGTCGGAAGCGGCGGCCCCGGGTGGCTGCGCGAGGACTACCAACTGCACATCACCGTCGACGTGTTCCGCGGCGGCGACGACCCGGCCGGCGTGTTCGCCCGTGCCCGACTGCTGGCCGACCAGGTCGTCGCCGTGGTGCGCGCCGATCCCAGCCTCGGCGGCGCCGTCGACCGCGCCCGCCCCGCCAGCGCTAGCCACACCGCCGGGTGGGACGACGAACACCGCGGCCGGCACGTGTCCATCGACCTCGTCGTCGACTGCCTCAAGACCCTCTAGGACCCGCCCTTGCCTGCCTACCTCTACACCGGCCCCGACGACGGCCGGTACTACCCCACCCTCGGCCTCACCCCCGAGACCGGCCAGACCTACGACCTGGCCGACGACCCGGGCGACGGCGCGTGGACGCCGGCCCCACCGGCGACCGCCCGCACCGCCAAGACCACCACCGCGCCCCCGCCGCCGGTGCCGAGCGCCGAGGAGGTGAGCGCCGGTGCCTAAGCCGACCCATCTCGCCGCGCTGGGCGTTGCCACCGAGTTGGTGACCGCCGTCGGCACACCGGTCCCGCCCGCCCTGTGGGTGCCGTGGAAGACCTGCACCCCCAAGGACATCGTCAACAACAACGAGGACAAGGGCATCCGGGGCGCCCCGGTCGAGGTCTACGGGATCACCCAGGGACAGAAGGGATCCACACTCGACCTGGGCGGCGACGTCTTCGCCGACAGCATCGGCCACGTCCTGGCCGGCATCCTGGGCGACGTCGTCGTGACCGGCGCCGCCGCCCCCTACTCGACCGCGTTCTCGACGCTGTGCACCGGCGACACCCAGGGCGTCAGCAAGACGTGGACCATCCAAGACCCGAACCTCGGCTGCTGGCAGTACCCCGGGGTGCGCCTGAACGAAGTCGGGTTCAAGTGGAACGCCGACGGCCTGTTCGAATGGACCGCCAAGGGCGACGGGTGGGCGTTCACGACGCTGGCCTCACCGCCCGCGCCGGCACAGGGATCCCTGCGCCCGTTCGCGAACTGGTCGATCATCACCAAGATCGCTGGAGTCCAAGTTGGCGTTCTCGACGGTGAGTTGACCATCAAGCGCAAGGTTGACGTGATCCGGGCCGCGGCCGGCACCCAGAACCCCGTCAGTGTGTGGGGTGGCGACATCTCCGTCGAGGGGAAGCTGACCACGATCATGGAGGACAGCACCCAGCGCGCCGCCTACCAGGCCAGCGCGGTGCAGTCGATCGACGTCTCGTGCACCCAGGGCACCGGTGCCACCGCCAACGGCCTGACGCTGCACTGCTCCCAGGTCTACTACCCCGAGGCGAGCCCGTCGCCGTCCAAGGAGTACTGGGAGCTCCCGATCGGCTTCAAGGCCCTCGCGACCGCGGCCGACGCCGGCGCGTCCGGTGGCTATTCACCCATCAAGGCGACGTTGATCAACGCGCTTCCGAGCGGAACTTACAAGTAGGAGAGCAGAGTTGAAGCGCGTTACTCTCACCACCAGCGCCGGCGCTTGGGTCGACCTGCGGGAGCCGTCGGAGGTTCCCGAGCGGCTGCGGCGCCCGGCTCGGCGCCTGCAACTCACCCTCGCGTCGAATCCCGCGTTCGCCGAGGTGATCAAGCAGGCGGGCAAGGGCAGCGCCCCGCAGTCGGTGGACGACATCGACGAGGACGATGCCCTCGCCATGGCCCAGCAGATGGGCCCGGACGCCTACGACGTCATGGATCAGCTGAACGACTGGGCCGTCGTCGGCCGGGTCATGGGCTGGTCCTTCGAGGGGCCGGTGACCATCGACACCCTGCAAGACCTGCCGGGGGCGACGTACGACGAGCTGCGCGCGCTGTGCGCCGACGGGGCACTCGACAGCGGCCTCGACCTGCGCCCGACCCTGGACGAGACGTCCCCTACCGTGCCCTCTACCGCCTGAGGGTCGCGCTAGAGGGGCGCTTCGAGTACACCGCCGACCAGTTGCCCATGGAGCACTACCGCACATGGCGCCTGTGTCAGGTGGTCGGGCCGCCCGACACCTGGCTCGACCTGCCCGCCGAACAGCTCGACTGGCTGCTCGCCGTCGACGACACGGTCGCCCAGGCCCGGCGCAACCTCCAAGACGAAGGGGGCGGCAGTGGCTGACGACAGCGACATCGGGGGAACGATCGCCGGGGTTCGGGAAGTCGGCGACGCCCTCACCGCGATGGAACGCCGGGTCGATGCCGCCACCATCAAGGCCCTGAAAGCCTCACAGCGGGTCACCCGGACCGCGATCCGGGGCCGGATGCGCGGGCGGCCCCGGTGGGGACACCGCGGCGCTTCCGCCCGCACCGGACCGAACATCACCGTCGACCGCCAGGCGGGCCACATCACCCGATCCGGCGGGCCCGGCAAGCTGTCCGGCGCGCTGCTCGTCTCGATCCGCTCCTCGAAGGCACCGCGGCGCAAGGCCGCGGGTCTGTCCGCGGTCGTGATGAGCGGCGGCGCCTCCGGCCCGCAGAACCTCTACAAGAAGATCGTCGAAGCCCGGTTCCCCTACTTCGCCACCGGCGCCAAGGCGGCCGAAGCCAAGTTGCCCAAGATCTGGGCGGACCTGTGGGCCAAGGCCGTGCACGACCCCGACAGCAGCTAGACCGCGGACGGGGGGTGAGCTGCCTTGGGCGCTCTGCCTCCCGTCTTCATCGAGTTCCTGGGCAAGTCCACCGGCCTGACCGCCACCGCCACCGCCGTCAAGGCGGAGCTTGCCGAGGTCAAAGCGGAGGGCGGCGGCAACCTCGCCGGGCTCGGCGCCGTCGGTACCGCGGCCCTGGCCGGCATCGGCGCCGCGGCGGCCGAGGCCGCCGTGCACACCGTGCACATGGCCGCCGACTTCGACTCGGCGATGACCCGGGTGCGCACCGGCGCCGGCGAATCGGCGGCCAACATGCAGATGGTCGGCTCTGGAGTTCTCCAGATGGCCGGCCAAGTCGGGCAGACCACCGAGCAGTTGACCTCGGGTCTGTACACCGTCGAGTCCGCCTCGTTCCATGGGGCGGACGCGCTGACCGTCCTCAAGGACTCGGCGATGGGTGCCAAGGTCGGCGCCGCCGATTTGTCCACGATGACGGACGCGGTCACGACCGCGTTGAACGCCTACAAACTCGGCGCCGGCGATGCCGCCTCGGTCACGAATTCGCTGATCGCGACGGAGTCCGAGGGAAAGACGAATTTGGAGGCGCTGGCCGGCTCCATGGCCACCGTCCTCCCGGCGGCCAGCGCCGCGCACGTCGGCCTGCAAGAGGTGCTGGGCGCCATGGCGACCATGACGGCGCAGGGAACCCCGGCGGCCGATGCGGCTACCTATCTGCGCCAGACGATCGGACAGCTTTCCAATCCCAGCGGGAAAGCGGCGCAGGAAATGCAGTCGCTTGGACTCAAGGCGATTGACGTTTCCCAGAATCTTGGGAAAAACGGCTTGGCGTCCACGCTGGAAATGCTGACGGATGCTATCCAGTCGAAAATGGGGCCCGCGGGAACGGTCCTCATTCAGCACTTGCAGAAGGCCGCCAGCAACACCAGCGACTACCAAAAGGTTCTGGCCGGACTCCCGCCCGCGCAACAGACGTATATCGGTGCGCTCGCAACAATGGTGGGCGGCACCAAATCCATGCAAGCGGCGCTCGAACTCACGGGCCCGCACCTGGCGGATTTCAAGGCGAACACGCAGGGGATCGCCGATCACGTCAAGGCCGGCGGAAGTTCGATCGAGGGTTGGGCGGACGTACAGAAGACGCTCAATCAGAAACTCGCCGAAGCCAAGGCGACTGCCGAGGCGCTCGGAATTCAGATCGGCCAGAAGCTCATCCCGGTGATTTCCGCCGTGCTTGCCGGCGTGATGGCCACGGTGCAGTGGTTCCAGAAGCACCACGACGCCGCTATCGCGGTCGGCGGCGCGCTCGCCGGCGTGCTGGCGGTCGGGCTCTACATGGCCGCCACCGCGGCGTGGGCCTTCACGGCGGCACTGCTCGCCAACCCCCTGACCTGGATCGTTATCGCGGTGGCCGCCGTCGGGGCCGCGATTGCGCTCCTGGCGACCCACTGGTCGACCGTCTGGGGCAAGATCAAGTCAGTCGCCCAGGACGTGGGCGGCGCCGTGTCGGGAGCCTGGCGTTTCGTCTCAGCAGAAACGATTCTTCTGTGGCGGATGATCGTCGCGCTGGTCGTGGGGGCCTGGCGGTCGGTGGCCGCTTTTTTCTCCTCCGCTTATCATTCCGTTGCTGATCCTGTCGTCAATTCCTGGCGGATGATCGAGCGCACCACGTCCGAGGTTTTCGGGGCGGTCGCCTCTTTTTTTCGCAAATGGTGGCCGCTTCTGCTGCTGATTTTCCTTCCGCCTATCGGGATTCTGCTCGCGATCTGGAATCACTGCCATACGGAAATCCTCGCCGTGGCGTCCGCCGTCTGGGGCGCAGTGTCGGGATTCTTCGTGAAAACCTGGCAGCAGATCTGTTCGGTAGCCGAGTTTGCCTGGCGGGTTTTCAAGCAGGCCGTGATCACGCCCTCGGTTGAACTCTGGCAATGGCTGTCCGGACTCTGGTCCGGCGCGGTCGATTGGCTGTCGGCAAAGTGGCGGTTGATCTGCCTTTCGGCCGAGCTGATCTGGGCGAAAATCAAGTCAGCCATAATCGACCCGGTCCTGAAAATCTATCAGGACGTGACCGGGTTCATGGACAAGACGAACGCGGCAATCGTTAACGCCCTACTCGGCGCCTGGCATTCCGTCGAGCACATCGGAGACGAGTTCCTCGACATCGGAACGCACATCGTCGACGGCATCGTTCACGGCGTCGAGGGCGCCGGCGGGAAACTGCTCAAATCCTTGAAGGATCTCGCCGGGAATGCGCTCAAGTCGGCGAAGAGCTTCCTTGGAATTTCCTCGCCGTCCCGAGTCTTCTCGGAACAGGTCGGCCAGTGGATCCCGCACGGGATCGCGGCCGGCGTCGCCGCGCACGCCCACGTCGCTGCCGGTGCGGTCGCCCAGCTCTCCGCCGGGCTCGCTGCCCAGACCATCACGCCGCAACTATCGCTCGCCGGACCCAACTCAGGCTCTGCAAAAGGCAGTTACGGCGCTGGTGGTGGTCAGGTCGCGGTGACGACGATCGTCCAACTTGACGGTCAGGAACTCTTCCGCGCGGTTCAGCCGCACGCCCTGCGCAACGACCGCAGGAACCCGAGCGCCGGCCTCGTCTACGTGCGGGCCGCCCACTGATGAAAGGAGCACTGCCCCATGGCCGTTGCCGGAATGCTGCCGGGCTGGCCGCGGATCAACCTCGCCATAGCGTTCAACACCGGTGGCACACAGGGAGGTTCGCCGCTCTGGAATGACGTCACGGGCCGGTTGCGGGGCAGTTGGACCGCAACCGGCGCGGGTCGTCAGTACGAACTCGACGCCGTGCAGGCCGGAACCGCCTCCTGGACCCTCGACAACACCGACGGCGCGTTCGACTCGACCAACCCGTCGAGCCCGTTCTACGGCAGCATCCGGCCGTACCGGCTGCTGCGGCTGACCGCGACCTGGCCGCCGTCCGCCAACCAGCTGCCGCAGGATCTCGCGACCGGCGCTGGCACCGGCACGGCGGTTGCCACCGTCGGCACGCTGTCCACCGCGCCGGTTGCGGCGGCGCCCAGCGGCCACACCCAGGCCATCGCCTGGGCCCTGCCGCCCTCGACCGCCGCCGCGGTCGGCCAGGGCCACAACGGCGCCTTCTCCCAGTGCGACCCGACCGCCGTCCCGGTGGCCGGCCAGCCCGGACAGGTGCCGGGACAGCCGTGGTCACTGAGCCTCTACCTGTCGGCCGCGGCCGGCGGGCAGGCGGGCCTCCAGATGTGGGCCCGCATCTCCTGGTACGGGCAGAGCGGCGCCCGTATCGCCACCACCGACGGAACGCCGGTCACCGTGCCGGCACAGCCCGGGTGGGTGCGGGTCCAGTCCAGCGGCACCGCCCCGGTGGGCGCGGTGTGGGCGCGCGCCGAACTGACCACCTCCCAGACCACCACCACGGCAACCGTGCTCTACCTGACCGGCTGGCAGTTCGAGCAGGCCGCGGCGCCGAGCCCCTGGGTGGACCCCGGCACCACGTACCCGCTGTGGGCGGGATACGTCGAGCGGTTCCGCCAGCAGTGGCCCAAGGGGACGGCCTACGGCACGGTGGACGTCGGCGCCGTCGATGCCCTCGCCGGCCTGGCCCGCCTCACCCTGCAACCCAGCCTTCAGCAGACCCTCGCGGCGCTTGGCCCCACCGCCATGTACCCGTTCAACGAGGCGGCCGGCGCCGAGCAGTTCGCCGACGCCACCGGTCGCCGGGCGGCCCGGCTGCCGCTGGTCGGGCCCGCGGGAGCGGGGAGCGCGACGATCACGAGCGGCGCCGCGGTTCAGGGCACTGGCTCTGTCGGAAGCGCCGGCCCGGTCGTCACCATCACCAACCCGGCCGCCGGCCTGACGTCCGGCAGCCAACCCGGCATGTTCATCGGGCCGCCGCCGTCGGGGCCGTTCGGGCCGCCGACCTCCGGGGGCTGGACCCGGGTGGTTTGCTTCCGCACCACCGTCAAGCCTTCGGCCGCGATGGTGCTGTGGTCGAGCATGGGCCCCGGCGCGGGCGTTGGGGGCAGCAGCAGCGGCAGCAAGGCGTACGTCAATCTGTTCATCGACGCCAACGGGCATTTCGCCGGCTCGATCTGCAACGCGGACGGCTCCGCAGCCGCCAGCGTGGGCGTGGCCGACATCTACTGCCCTGACGGCGCCTGGCACATCGCCATCGTGCAGTTGTCGGCCGACGGCACCACGTGGACGGTCGCCTGTGACGATCACGGCTACGAAGCGACCACCACCGGCGACTACCACCCGACCGGATGCGCCTCCGACGCGATCGGCGGCACCGTCCTCGGCTCCAATGCGATTGCCCTGTTCAGCGGCGACGTGGCATACGCCACCGAAGTCCCGTACGAGATCGGCAACGATGCGGCCTACGACATCGGGACGGGTTTCTCTCTCGGCTGGTTGGGCGACACCTCGACCCGGCGCGCGCAGCGGATCCTCACCATGGCCGGATACCCGGGCCAACTCGCCTCCCTCAACACGGTGGAGGTGATGGGTCCGGCCGACCTCGCCAACCAGAACGCCGGCGCTGCCTTGCAGACGGTTGCGGACTCGGAAGCCGGACAGATCTATGCGGATCCGGCCGGCGTCGTGACGCTGGCCGGCCGACGCTGGCGCTACCTCCAGTCATCCCCGGCGATCGTCCTCGGCGAGAACACGGCCGCAGGTGAGGTTCCCTACCTCGGCGACGTGGCCGTCGACCTCGACCCGGATCACATCTACAACACCGTCCAGGTGACCAACCAGGGCCCGCCCAACGGCGCGCAGCAGCCCGACACCTTCGCCTCGAACCCCGTCAGCGCCGCGGAGTACTTCCCGTCGAGCCTGGCCCGCACGATCAACGTCAAGGATCCGGGCGAACCCTTCTACGCCGCGGCCTACCTGGCCGGGCAGTACGCGGAACCGCAGCCGCGCGTCTCGCGCGTCACGGTCGACCCCAGCGCCAATCCGTCGCTGTGGCCGGCCGTGCTCGGCCTGGCCTTCGGCACCCGGGCCCGGCTCAACCGGCGCCCGAACGCCTCACCCAACACGGTCCGGCTCGACACCTACGTCGAGCAGATCGAGTGGCGCGGCGACGACCAGGGGCAGCTACAGGTGTCGTTGCAGCAGTCGGCCGCCGCCCCGTACAGCGGGTGGCTGATCGCCGCCGCCCTGCACACCACCCTCGCCGCCCCAGCCACCGCCGGCGCCGCCACCATCACGCTCGCGGCCCTGACCGGCTCGGCCACCAACCCCGCCGCCGCGGTCCTGCCCGGCGGCACCGCGCTGACCGTGGGATACGCCACCCCACTGGCCGAGACGGTCACCGTCGCCCCCGCCGGCGTCGCAACCACCAGCCCCGGCTACACCAGCGTCGTCGTGACCCTGACCGCCCCACTGGCCAACGCCCACCCGCCCGGCGCAGTCGTCTGCCAGCCCCTACCGGCCGCGGTCACCCTCCCCGCCAGCACCACCTACCCGGCGGGCCTCGACGCCGCCGCGACCCTCACCGCAACCGGCGGCCCCCGCGCCGCCTACTAGCCCTTGGAGGCCACTTGTCCGGGCTCCCCGTGCCCGTCCCCTACTCCTGGAGCGTCGCCGACACCTTCACCGCCGCCATCGGCAACGGCATCCGCGACGCCCTCAACTTCCTACTCAACCCGCCCATCTTCGTCGGCATCCAGGCGACAACCCAGTCGATGCCCAATCAGAACTGGGTCACAATCACCTTCGACAGCACGGTCGTTGACACCTACGGCGGCCACAGCAACAGCGTCAACAACACCAGGTACACGGCGCCGCTACCCGGCTGGTACACCGTGTGCGGCGTTTTCGCGACCAGCAGCAACCCAACCAGTATCCGCGCCGCCCGAATCCTGCTGAACGGCACAGCCGTACCCGGCCACGAGAACTACGCCGTCGCCCTCAACGGGTTCGAGACGTCCTCGGTCACACCCACCCGGGACATCTACCTCAACGCCGGCGACTACGTCGAACTGTCCGGCTGGCAGGGCTGCGGCAGCGCGCTCGGAACGAACATCGGCGACATCCGCTCCGCCCTCTACTGCCGGTACTCGCACGTCTGATCGGGGGATCCATGACGCCCACTCCTGACCCGCTCGGCCTGGCCGCCGGCCCCGGCTGCTGGCTCACCGGCTGCGCAACCACACCCGCCGTGCAGTGGCGCCGCCGCCACGCCATCGGCGCCGACGACATCGAGGCCGTGTTCGCCTGCCCAGCGCACGCCCTCACCCTCGACGGCGCCGCCCACATCCACCAACCCCAGTGCACCGTGGACCCCACCCGGCTGCCCGCATGCGGCTGCACACCCGAACCGCTTCCCGCACCCGTCCAGGTCACGGCCGGCCCCACACCCGCGGCCACCACCGCCCCCGGCTGGGCCACCCCGCCGCCGACCACCTGACCGCACCCCACTACCGCCCCCGCGCCGCCCGCCGGCCGGGGGCTTTCCCATGCCCGGAGACCCCTTGACCACCCACCCGCGCCACACCATCGCCGCCCACAACCAGACCACCACACACCGGTACACCGTCCACTTCCCGGACCACGAGCCGCGCGAATCCGACCCGCATTACGCCGCGTTCAACGCCTTCCGCCGCCACCACCGCGACGGCGCGCGGTGCTACGTCGGCGAACGCGCCGGCGCCGACCTGTGCACGCCCGAACTTGAGCTGCATCACGCCGTCTTGGAGTTCGCCGCGGCCAACGCCGCCGACGCCGCCGCGCTGCACGTCGACTTCCCCGAGATCCCCCAGGACGCGACCGCCGAGGACGTCGCCCGGTGGCTGGAGAGTTCCCCCGGTGAGTTCCGGTGGCTCTGCTCCTACCACCACAGGGGCCACGGCGGCGCCCACACCGCCAGCCACGCCGACTGGACCGCACAGCTCTACGTCCCCGGCCTGATCACATGAGCCGGATCAACGACCTGGTCGCCGCCCGCGCCACCCGGGCGTTCGGCAGCATGCCCGCCACCTACGCACTCGCCGGCTACTGCCTGCTCCCCCTCGCCGTCCCCGGCGCCCGCGATCAGCTCCTCTACTGGTCCAACGCGGTCCAACTCGTCGCGCTGCCACTGCTCATGGTCGGCCAAGCCGTGCTGAGCCGCGCCGCCGAAGCGCGCGCCACCGAGACGCACGACGCCGTGATCGCCGAACTCGCACTGCTGCGTGCCCACTTCACCACGCCGGCCGCCGCCACCAGCGCCGCCGCGCCCGCCCCGCCGACCCCGAAGGACTCCGCCATGCCCAGCCGCCCCACCGACGCCAACCTCGACCAGGCCCAGCAGGCCGCCCTGATCACCGAGACCCACAACGGCCCCACCGAGGCGAACGAGGAACAGCTCCTCGCCGCCCGCTTCGGCGCCCCCGACTCCCGCGGCGTCTACGGCGCCCCCACCACCGAAGGGACCACCCAGGCATGAGCACCGAAACCATGATCGCCGCCGCCGAGAGCACCCTCGGCATGGCCGGCCGCCCGAACACCATCACCCGCGACTACGCCTCCCGCGACGGCCAGGAGTACGCCACCGCGGCGTGGTGCGACGAAGGCGTGACCTACTGGGCGCGCCAGAGCGGCGAGTACCAGGCCGTCTGCTTCGGCACCGACTACGCGTACACCCCCAGCCACGCCCAGCGGTTCGCCGACGCCGGCCAGTGGCACGCCGGCGCCGGCGGGATCCAGCGCGGCGACGTCGTGTTCTTCTCCTGGAGCGGCGGCACCACCATCGACACCATCGAACACGTCGGCCTGGTCACCGAGGCCGACGGCGCCACCGTCTACACCGTCGAGGCCAACACGGGCGACATCGTGGCCCGCCGGGTCCGCACCGCCGGCGTGATCGTCGGTTACGGCCGCCCCCAGTACACCAGCGCCACCCCGGCCGCGCCCGCCCCGGCGCCGTCCACCCCGTCCAGCGGCCCGGCATGGCCCGGCGAGTACCTGCGCCAGCAGACACCGATGATCCACGACAACACCGCGCGGACCTGGCAGCAGCGCATGCACGACCGCGGCTGGAACATCACCGTCGACGGCTGGTACGGCCCCGCCTCCGCCGCCATCTGCCGTCAGTTCCAGGCCGATTCCAGCGCGCACGGCTGGCCGCTCACCGCCGACGGCATCGTCGGCCCCGCCACCTGGGCCGCCACCTGGAACCGACCGATCAGCTAACCCACCCACAGACCGGAGACCCCACCATGACCGACGCCACCCGGCGCACCGCCCGCACCGCCGTGCAGACCCTGCTCGGCCTGCTCGCCGCCCTACCCCTGCTCGTCTCCACCAGCGGCCTCCCCGCCACCCTGCCCGGCCTCGGCGTGGCCGTGACCGTCGCCGCCGCGGTGACCCGCCTCATGGCCCTACCCGTGGTCGAGAACCTGCTCCCCGCGTGGCTGCGCACCCCCGCGCCGGCCCCGACCAGCACGGAGGTACCGACCGCGTGACCGCCGCGACGGCCGCCGACACCGGCCAGCTCGACGCCCTCGCGCTCTGGTGTGGCGCGGTCGTCGCCGTCGCCGGCGCAGCTGGCATCCTCTGGCGCGTCACCAGCGCCCTGCACCACCTGGTGCGCCACGTCGAGGACGCCGTCGCCGACTGGGCCGGCACCGACGACCAGCCCGGCGTCATGGCCCGACTCGGCCAGATCGAGCACCGCATCGGCGCCATCGAGCACGAGCTGCACCCCAACTCGGGCAGCTCCCTACGCGACGCCGTCGACCGCGTCGACCAGCGCACCGCCCGCCACCTCGACACCCCTTAGACAGCACTGCGCCCCCGTACCGGCTCCGTGCCGGTACGGGGGCGCTTTCGTCGTTGTGGTGGTCGCTCTACTCGGCCGGGCGCTGCGCCCAACAGTCGAGCGCGCGGTACCGGATGACCCCGTCCGTCCAAGGGCGGCAGTCGCGCGGTGTTCGAGGGTCGTAGCGGAGTTCGTGGCTCGGGCCCGTGAGGATCTGCCAGCCGTCCTGCTGACACCGCAACAGCCCGCGCGCGTTGCCCCGGCGGGTGCCGTCCGGCAGGTCCCTGATGTACGCCTTGCCCATCACGCCACCGCCCCGGTGAGCACCTGGGCTCCCTGGTAGGTGTAGCCCGGATCCGGAAGCCCGGCAGAGGCAGCCGCAAGGACCAGTTGTCGGCGGGCCTGCTGGGCCTGCTCATGGTGGGCTGTCCACAGCGGCACCACGCGGGCGATAGAGGCAGGGTGCGTAACCAGAGTTCGGGGCCCCTCCTGGACCTCCACGTGAACCGCGTGGCCGCGCACGTACGGCGGCTGCGGCGGGATCGTCCGCCGAAGGACATGGACCGGGAGGGGCCGCCGAAGCGCTGAGCAGAGCGGCAGGGTGTTGAGGGGACGGACCTGCACCGGCTCATCCCGGTCCCAAGTCGCCCGACGTTGTCCGGCAAGGTCGATCAGGATCGGGGAAAGGTCTCGGTCCCCCGCACGGTGCCGGCCGGCGTTCTCGCCCGGCTGCGCGATGGTGCAGGCCAGCAAGCCGGCCAGCAGAAGGAACAGGACCCAGGCGCAGGCCCAGGCAGTAAAGTCGGTCATGTCGTCGCTCTCCTAAGCGTCGGCCATGCCCCGGGACGGTTGCAGCCGCCGCCGGGGTCTCTTTGTTGTTGTGGTCTGACCGTATTCCCACTCGCCTAACTTGTCTAGGTGGTCTAACTCGTCTGAGTGGTCGTGCTTCTGGGCTGTTGTCTACGCTGCCGATATGGCCGACCCGCAGCGAGACCCGCACGCACCCACCGCCCCGTATCGGCGGGCGCTCGCCGTGCTGGTCGACGAGATTCGGGCAGGCCACTACGACACCGGCAGGCGGCGCTTCCTCTCCGAAGCCCAGCTCTGCGAGCGGTTCGGCATCGCCCGTGAAACCGCCCGGCGAGTTGTTCGGGAGCTGCGGGAGATGGGCCTCGTCTACACGGAATGGGGCCGTGGAACCACCGTCGTAGCACCGGAGGAACGACCGACCCACGAGGGCAGCTGAGCCCCGTCCGCGGGTCGCTGACGGGCGGACGGGGCTGATCAGGTCTGGAGCTAGCTCAGATGGGCAGGTCCCACCCCGGACCGTCCTCGGTGCCGATCCAGACCCGCTGTCCCATTTCCGTGATGGTGATCCCGAATCCCTCCTGGTGCGGGGATCCGGCCGCCTGCCACTCCAGGATCGCCGTCTCGACCTGATCCCAGAGCCGCAGCGGCCCCCGTTGCGTCACGATCCATCCCCCGTCCGGGTTCACCGCGGTCCGGGCCTGGGAGCCCGTGGCCACGTCCGACAGGATCTGCTGCCCGGGTGCGCCGACCTGCTCGGCAGACGGCGCCGCGAGCTGCGCGACCCAGCCACCAGTCCAGTCGTTGATCAGCGCCGGGTCGATGCGGGTCGGACGTTCCTCGCCGGGCATGGGCCACAGGCTCTGACGCGGCGGCCGGTCATGCGGACGGGCCACCATGAAACTCGTATACCCGGGCAGGAACCGACCGGTGGCACGTCCAGGCCCGGTCACCGTCAGCAGTGCCAGGCCGAAGCGGAACGACCAGCCGGTCAGCGTGACCAGGATCTTGCCGCCCGGCTTCACCTGGTACAGCCACGGCATGGGCACGTGGCGCACCGAACAGGTGGCGATCAATCGGTCGTAGGGTGCGCCCTCGGGGGCGCCCAGGAGGCCGTCACCGACGACCAACGTCGGGCTGAACCCGGCCGCCGCGATCGCACCCTTCGCACGCTCTGCGACGCCCGGGTCAACCTCGATGCTGACGACGTTCTGCGAGCCGAGGCGGTGCGCCCCCAGGGCCGTCGAGTACCCGGTGCCGGTCCCGATTTCCAGGACACGGTGCCCAGCCTCCACATCGAGCTGGTGCCACATCCTGAGAACGAGCGACGGCAGGGTGGACGAGGACGACGGCGAACCGACGGCCGGTCCCTTGGAATTGCTCGGCAGCAGCTCGCCGTCCAGCTGGGTGATCAGCGTCTCGTTGCTGTAGACGGCCTCCAGCCATCCGTCACTGCCTTCGCCCACCGACTCATAGGCCGTGGGGAACGAGTCGGGGACCGCACGGAAGTACGCGCGCACGAAAACTTCGCGCGGAACAGCTTGGGCGGCAGCTCGCCAGGCCGGATCGGGCAAGTCCCCGTCGGCTTCCAGCTGTCGAACCAGGGCCGCCCGCAGGGCGGTTGCATCACTCACGAGAGTCGTCCTTTCTGAAGTTCATCAGCGATTGCCTGCCCGATGGGCATGGTGATCTCCGGAGGGAACCAAGCCCACTGGCCACTGGGGTTGCACTCAAGGAAGTGCCAGGCGCCTGCCGCATCGACGGCGAAGTCGAACGCACCGAAGACGAGCCCCATCTCCGTGAGGTAGCCGGCCACCGAGGCGGCGACCGCGTCCGGCACGCTGATCGGCTCGTAGCTGAGCAGATCCTGCCGCCGACGCCAGTCGAGTTCCGGCCCCGCGATCCGGGCACCGATCAGCTCCGTACCAACAGCCGTCAGCCGCACATCGAATACCTTCTCGACCTTCGCCTGAAACAGATGAGGGCACACGGACACGGCGTCGGTAATGTCGGCCGGGTCCACGTCGCGCACCCAGACCTGTTGCGCTTGGTCGTTCGCATCGCAGTAGGCGGTGTTCCACAGCGGCTTGTACACGGCCGGCCGCTCGGTGCAGAACTGCCGGGCCTCGTCGGGATCCATGGTGATGATGGTCTCGGGTACCAGGAAACCAGCACGCAGCGCGGCGGCGAGCTGAGCGGGCTTGTACTCGCCGTTCCTGATTCGCCAGGGGTGGTTCACGTGGTGCGCTCCGGGCAGCGAGGCGAGGATGCCGCCGACGCCCCAGAACATCTGTGAGCCAGCGAATTTGGCATCCTGACCATCCAAATCGGACGGCCCGCGGTACGCCGTTGGCCGGCGCCACCAGACCGACCGGACGTGTTCAAGGTCGAGTGCACGGGTCGGTGTCACAAGTGCGCCTCGCTGACCGCCGGTTCCATAACTGGCGGTCAGCGAGGCACCGTTGTGCAGATCGACACCGGGGTCTACGCGCACGACCGGAACACGGCGCTCAGCGAGGATGCGCAGGACCACATCCGCCGTGGCGTCGAGTGAGTTGGTCAGGACCAGTACGGCCCCGGGCCGATCGTCGATCATGTCAGCCGGTGCCCTGGTCCTGGTCGTTGGCGGGCATGCTGTCGATGTCGCTGGGCTGGGCCTGGCCGCCGCTCTGCCCGTCGCCGCCACCGCCACCGGTGTTGGTCGGCGTGCTGGTGTTGGTGCTCGTGCCGTGCGCCCCCATCTCCAGCTTGCGCCCCTGATCGTCGTAGTACACGGCGACCTGGGTTTCGGGGTCGATGACCGAGGTGAGCGCGGGCACGGGCCCGCCCTCGACGAACGGTCCCATGCGGGTGGTACCCCACGGAGGTGCAGCAGTGCTCATACCGCGTCCTTCCATCAGTAGGTGCCAGTTCAGGCCCGCCCCGACCGACGGGCGCGCGCGTTACTGCGGCCGGGGCGAGCAACCCGCGCCGGTGTCCCTCCCCAGAGGAACGACGCGGGAGTCTGTGGGTTGAGCTACGGCGAGGAACCGGCACCGCGCGCCGTCGCGTCGCGTGCCTCGGCTTCCAACTCGGCACGGAGCTTCCAGGCTTCCTTCTCGTTGCGGATGTGCACTCCCCAACCCGTGAAACACTTCCGCAGGTAGGCCGGGGACACTCCGAATGCGGCGGCCACCTGGGCCATGCCCTGTCGCCTGTACAGCTTCACGGCAAGCTCTTGATCCAACTTCGGCAGCGCGGAACGGCTGTTGTTCTCTGGCGTCGGTGCGGCTTGGCTTCTGCCGCGCCGTTTGAGCACGCCCCACGTGTCGAACAGATTGCTCATGCTGGACGCCGAGATGCCGAGACCGCCGGCCAGCATGGCCAGCGATGCACCGGCGCGGTACCGCCGGGCCAGTTCTTCCTGCTCCTTCTCGCTGAACTTGCGCATGTCTCCTCAATCTTGGGGAGTCCCGCCCGCCCACGACGGGGGGCGTAGGCGGACGGGACCTGGCCCGTGCTGGTCGTCGTCAACTCGATTCCCCGGACAACCGGCACGGGAGCTTGTTGGTACTGATCAGATGACGAACTAGCACCGGGGAGGCTCGGATCGGAGGCCGGGGGGTCCCGAACCACCAGGCAGATAACGAGGGTTAACCAGTGAGTGCCGACTGCCGAGCGTCCCCGCAAGCTCCGGTGGAGGCTGTGGGGACGCGTCGCCCACGGGAGCACCAGCACCAGTCCGGCGTGCGGTAGCGGCCGAGCCAGGGAGCGCGATCGTCGCACTGACGACCTTGCCGGCATCAACGTACTTCCATGTCCAGCTGATTGACTCGGCCGCGACGATCGCAAGCCCACGGCCCGCGGTACCGCCGTCGTACGGGTCGCGCGGCGTCGGCACCACGGGCGATCCGTCCGTGACCGCAACAGCGAGGTTCCCGCCCGGGGTAGGCCAGACGCTCACCGTGATCGGGCCCGCGCTGCCAGCGTGCCGGAGCGCATTGGTGACCAATTCGGAGACGACACGGCGAATTGAATCCACGATGTCATCGGGCAGCGACTCGGGGCACCAGGCGCGCGCGTCTGCGACCGCTCGGCGGCGAGATTCGGCGACAGCTCCGGTGTCGCCGGGGGTGACCGTCCATGTGTCGTCTGGAATGTCCCATACCTGTCGGCGTTTGATCACCGCAACCCCCGAGCTTGGCGCCGGCGCCGGCCCTCGGCGAGCTGACGAAGCACCTGTGCCCGCCGGCGAATCCGGTCCTCGTTGGGAAGGTAGACCGCCGTGACCGCGCCCGCGTCGGAGGCCGTGACGTACGCCGTACCGGCGGTCGTTAAAGCGCGCTGCTGCGTCGTCATCGGATTGCCCTTCGGGGGTTGTTCAGAGCACGGGACGGCGGCACGACTGTGCCGGGGCACTATTGCGGGTGAGGAACGTTGCGAGCCTGGCGTGCAGTTGTTCGGTCTCGGCCCGGGACAGGACAAGATCGGTGTCACCCTGCGGTTCGTCAATGGCGTACAGACGCAAGGGGATGCGGGTCTCGCCGCTGGTGGGGTCGTGCACGGGTTCCGCTCCCCGGCGTGGGGAGGCGTGCACGGCGGTGTGTGACATGCCGGAACCGTAGAGTGACGGCGTGTCAGGAAGGGGGACAGGCTGTCCCCCTCACCCTGTGTGTACCCGTTGCAACCCGCAGAACGGCCTTCACGGCGCCTTCGGGCCGCTCTACGGTGGGAAGCAGCCGCCGCCCCGACCGTGCGTCCGGCTGAGGCATCGTCCGGGGCGGCGCTCAGCCGAGGAGAGGCACATGTCCGAACTGTCCGAGGAACTAACGCCCGGCGAGCGAATCCGGGTCCTACGTGAGCGGCGCGGGATGACGCGCCCCGTGCTGGCCGGCCTGGTTGGCCGCAGCACGGATTGGCTCAAGAAGATCGAGAGCGGCGAGCGACCGATCACCAGCCACGCGATGCTGCTCAAGCTCGCGTCCGCTCTCCGCGTCACCGACCTGTCGGCACTCACCGGGCCGGCCGACGCTGCACAGCCGGTCAACACCGGCCGCCTGTTCCACCCCGCATCAGCGGCTGTCTGGGCGGCGCTGCTCGAACGCGGCACTCGACCCCTGACGCCGCTGCCGTCCGGAACCACCGTTGCTGGCTACGCGGCTGACGTGGACGCAGGATGGCGGCTGTGGCACAAGGCAGCGAACAACCGAACCGATGTGGGGCTGATCGCGCCGGACCTGATCAGGCATGGCGAGACGCTGAGCCGCACAACCACGGGCCCCGACCGGCGCGCCGCCCTGGTGGCTCTCGCCGCCGCATACCGGCTCGCGCAACAGGTCATCGCGTACATCGGGCCTGCCGAGGCCGTGTGGATGCTCGGGGACCGCGCGATGGCGGCGGCGGCCGACGCAGACGACCCGGCAGCAATGGGCGCGGCGGCATGGAACCTCGCGAACACAATGCGTGCGGTCGGTGAGCACGAAGGCGCAATGATGCTGGTCACTACGGCTGCCGAGCGACTTCGGCCGCATCTCGCCGAAGCGCCGGAGCACTGGCGCGGCCTGTATGGCGCGCTTCATCTGCACGCCTCGATCACCGAGGCGCGAGACGGCAGGGACGGTTCGGCGTGGAACCACTGGGACACGGCCGACCAGGTTTCGAAGTCGCTGCCAGCCGGATACGCCGAACTCGCCACGGTGTTCGGCAGGGCGAACGTCGACCTCCACGCAGTGAGCATCGCGACCGAGTTGCGCAGCTCGGGGAAGGCGTTGACGCTGGCGGATGAGATCGACCCGGACTCGATCCCCTCGACCGAGCGACGTACCCGGCTATGGGTTGACGCAGCCCGGTCACACATGAACCGGGGTGACCGGACGGCTGCGCTCCACGTGATGGGGATAGCGCTCAAGATCAGCCCGGAGACGGTGAAGTTCACGCCGCAGGCCCGCTCAGTGGCAGCTGAGCTGTGGCGCAAAGCGCCGCGGTCGATGCGGGCCGAGACACTGGAACTCGCCGAGACAGTAGGGATCACGACTGGCGCCTGACCGCTTGTCCGAAGATCGCAACGGCCCCCGAGCGGATAGGTAGTCGGGGGCCGATACCCCGGGGGCATCGTGATCGTCGCGCGTCAGCTGGTGGGGCGCGCCATCACCCATGCTGAATCGTGCTGCGTGAACCCAACGCGGGGGTAGTACCCAACCGCTGCCGGCGCAGCCAGCAGGGTGATGGAAGCCTGGGGTGCTGCCTCCCGGGTCGCCTGGATGAGTGCGCGGCCCACCCCCTGGTGTTGAAACGCCTGGTCGACCGCGAGGTCAGACAAGTATGTCGCGTAGACGCCATCCGTCAGGGAGCGTGCGATTCCGATGAGTTGCCCCTCCGCGCGCGCGGTGATCACCAGGTTCGCGCCTCGAAGCATGTCGGCGAAACGGGCTCTGTCCTCGACGGGGCGTCGTTCAGCGAGGGTGGACGCTCGGTAGAGCGCGGCCACCTCTTCGATGTCTAGTTCCGCGCCGTCGACTATCTCGCACTTCCACACAGTGGCTTCCCCTTTGGGCTGAGTTGCTGTTCGTGATCACGGTGGGTGACCAGCCCACCCGAGCCACCGCCACGAAGAGGGAGGGGCCCGTCCTCCTGCTCACCCTTGTGACCCTTGCGACCCGTCATGCGCGCTCTGTAACGTGTGTGACTAACAAAGGACTACCTTGGCCTCGGTGTTGACCGCAGTGCGCCAACTGGCCCTGCCGTACCAGGTCCAGCCGATCTCCAGCCACTCGTCGAGGGCGTGGATCTGGTTGTAGGTGGTCCAGCCGACGGCCCGGCCGTCGTGCAGCGTGACGACGGCGAAGGCGACGGACTCGCCGCGTTCGCTCGCGGCGATCCGTCCGTCGAGCGCGACGGCGAGTTCGGCCTCGCTGCGCGGCGTCGGGGCGGGCAGCCAGCGCCAGACCTCGTCATCGTGGCCGCCGGCCTCGAAGAGATCCGACAGGTGCCCGGAGGAGAGGGGTTCCAACCGGATGTGACGTCCGGTCAGAGTGATGGGCACGGGGGTCTTGGCGATCATGGGCTGGACGGTAGCGGGACCGGGTGACGGACGCAATGGCCGCCCGATGCTGCGGGATGGCCGGTGAGTGGCCGTTGGACGGCGCGGCCGGCCGCCTGGTGAGCGGGCCGGCCGGCACGTCGGCCGCGAAGCGCGTGGTGCACCGCGCCGCGTCACGGCCGCAGGCGCAGCACCTCGCCGGGCGTCAGCGCGTCGGGGTTCTCGCCCACGGTCTGCTGGTTGAGGTGGAACAGGGCGGGCCAGCCGCCGCTGAGCCGGTAGGCGTCGGCGATACCGCTGAGGGTGTCGCCGTCGCGGACCGTGCGGTAGCCGTCCGGATCCGTGGACGACGGGACGGCGCCCGCGTCGTCGGATCCGCCGGCGGGCGGCGCGAGCGGGCGGCGGCCGTCCCCGCTGCCCGCGGACCCGGCGGCGCTCGGCCGGGCTGCGGGGTCGAGGTTCCCCCAGGCCCCGCAGATCGGCCACGGGGCGAGGCCGCGACTGCGGGCGAGGTGGTCGGCCACCGCGATCTGCTGGTCGCGGGTGGCCAGGTCGGGGCGCGGTGCGTAGCCGAGGCCGCCGTTCTCCCGCCAGGTCGCCCGGTCGAACTGCAGGCCGCCGAAGTACCCGTTGCCGGTGTTGACGGCCCAGTCGCCGTCGCTCTCGCAGCGGGCCACCGCGTCCCAGTCCGCCATCGCCCCCACGTCGTCGGCCGGCGCTCCCCGCACCGGTTCCGCTTGTGCCTGGATCACGGGGATCGCCAGCAGGCCGACCACGGACACGGTGACCAGAGCATGGTCGAGGGCTTTGCGGCAGGACGATCGGGACAGCGGCACGCGTGCTCCACAGGCTCGACGACAAGGCCGGGCACCGGGGCGCCCGTTGTCCAGCGATGCACGTTCGACCCGGCAGTACGCGGCGGCACGGTGTGCGAGTCGCCCGGTCGGCGCAGCGGGCATACCCGCACGGGCCAGCGGGCGTTGCCCCGGCCCCGGGCCGTGGTCGGGCCGGGGCCGGCAGCCGTCCGAGGCGAACTGCCCGGGCGTACGGCGCGGACCCTGGACAAGGCCATGGCGATGACGGTTGATGAGGGAATCACAGGCGGGCAGCGGGCGGGCTGTCAGAGAACCGGGAGCTGGCGGCAGGTGACGGAGCGACAGGTCCAGCAGGCCGACGAAGCGGGCGGCGAAACCGGCAGCGCACCCGGTGGCGACACCGGCGGCGAAGCCGGTGGCCGGCGTCCTGGTGGCGCCCTGGTCGTCCGCCCATGACGCTCCGGCGCCGACCTGACCGTCCACGCCGGGTCGGCAAGGTCGCGCCCGGGCTGGTGCTGACGGCCGGTTACACCTGGCGGCTGCTGCTGGTCGGCGTGGCCGGCTATGCGGCGTTCGTGGTGTTGCAGCGCCTGCAACTGGTCGCCGTGGCCGTCTTCCTCGGGCTGGTCGTCACCTCGGTGCTGCGGCCGGCGGCCGACGCCCTGGCCAAGCTGGTGCCACGCGGCGTGGCGGTGGCGATCGTCATGGTGGCGGCGGTCGTGCTGGTGGCCGGCCTGCTCACGCTGGCCGGTGAACTGGTGGCGTCCGACTGGAACCAGCTGCGCGGCGAGGTGCGCGGCGGCCTCAACCGGATCGAGCGGTGGTTGCAGGGACCGCCGCTGCACCTGCGGGCCGGCGCCGTGTCGGGCCTGCGGAGCAAGGTCGGCAGCTACCTCTCCGCGCACCGCTCGTCCTTGATCAGCACGGCGGTGAGCAGCGCGGGCCGCCTGGTGGAGGCCATCACGGGTGGTGCGCTGGCGCTGTTCTGCGCGGTGTTCTTCATCTACTCCGGCGACCGGATGTGGCGCTGGGCCGCCGCGCTGCTGCCGGCCCGGGCGCGCCCGCGCTTCGAGCTGGGCGGGCGGGTGGCCTGGCGCACCTTCGCCGGCTACACCCGGGGCATCGTGATCGTGTCGGCCACCAACGCCGTGCTGGTGGGCATCGCGCTGCTGCTGCTGGGAGTTCCGCTGGTGGTGCCGCTGATGCTGCTGGAGTTCCTCGCCACCTTCATCCCGCTGATCGGGTCGCCGATCGCGCTGGCCGTCGCCTCGGTGGTCGCGCTGGCCACCCAGGGGCCGCTGACCGCGCTGATCCTGCTGATCCTGATCGTGGTGATCGGTCAGATCGAGGGGCATGTGCTGCACCCGCTGGTGCTGAGCTGGGCGGTGCGGATCCATCCCGTGGTGGTCGCGCTCGCGGTGGCCGTCGGCACGCTGGTCGAGGGCGTGATCGGCGCCGTCGTCGCGGTGCCGCTGGTGTCGGTGGCGTGGGCGGTCTACCGGGAGCTACGGGCCCGCTGAGGTCGGCGGAGCCACCGCCGACCGGCGGCTCAGGGCCCGCCGGCACCGTCGTCGTCGCGGTCGCTGCCGTCGTCGCTGCCGTCGATGCCGTCGATGCCGTCGCCGTCGTCGGGCCCCGGCCCGGGCCCCGACTCGCGGTTCTCCGCGCGCCGGCGGCGCAGCCGCCATCCGATCAGGGCGATGACGACCACCGCGGCCAGCACCAGGGCCAGCGCCCGGCCGACCTGCGCTTCGACCCGGGAGTAGGCGGCGCCGGCGAAGTACCCGAGGAGGGTGAAGCCGACGCCCCAGACCAGGCCGCCGAGCGCGTTGTAGAGCAGGAAGCGGCGGTACGGCATCCGCGAGATGCCGGCCAGCGCGGGCATCATCGCGCGGAAGAACGCGATGAAGCGGCCGAAGAAGACGGCGGCCGGTCCACGCCGCCGGATCAGGTCCTGCGCCTTGCCGATCCGGTCGGCATGGCGGTGCAGCGGTCGCACCAGGAGGATCGTCGGGCCGAACCGGTGGCCGATCGCGTAGCCGACGGTGTCGCCGAGGATGGCCGCGGCCACCACGGCGAGGGTCAGCCAGCCGATCGAGACCTTGCCCTGGTGGGCGAGCACGCCGCCGATCACCGCCGCGCTCTCGCCAGGCAGCACGAAGCCGACGAACAGCGCGTCCTCGGCGAAGACCAGGCCGGCGACGACCGCGTAGATGACCGGTCCGGACAGGCGGCCGAGCCAGTCGGTGATCGAGTGCATCAGCGCGCTCCATCTCTGCTTCGCGATCTCCGCCGCACGGTCCTGACCGGGGCCGCGCCGCCCGTGAGTGCGTCAGAGCATCATCGCACCGGCGACTGCGCGCGGTTGCCGCTCGACACCCGGAGGAACGCGGTGAACGGGCCGGTCACCGCGTGGGTCGGCGAAGTGACCCGGGGCCCGAAGCCGCGCGGCCTACCGGTCGGTAGGGTGAGGCCCGCCGGCCCCGAGTCGCCGGTCCACGAGAGCGAAGAGGGAGCAGTGAGCCCATGGCTGAGGCGCTGATCATCGGCGTGGCAGGACGCGAGCCGGAGGTGGACCCGGCGGCCTTCGTCGCGCCGACGGCCGTGGTGGTCGGCTCGGTGCGGCTGGGGCCGCGGTCGAGCGTCTGGTACCAGGCCGTACTGCGCGGTGACGCCGAGTCGATCGCCGTCGGCGCGGACTCCAACATCCAGGACAACTGCACGCTGCACGCCGACCCGGGGTTCCCGCTCACGGTCGGCGAGCGGGTCACGGTGGGGCACAACGCCGTCCTGCACGGCTGTACGGTCGAGGACGACGTGCTGGTCGGCATGGGGGCGCGGGTGCTCAACGGCGCCCGGATCGGCGCGGGTTCGCTGGTCGCGGCCGGTGCCGTGGTGACCCAGGGCACCGAGGTGCCGCCCGGCTCGCTGGTGGCCGGCGTGCCCGCCAAGGTCCGGCGCCCGCTCACCGCGGAGGAGACGGCCGGCATCAAGGCGAACGCGGCGGGCTACCTGCTGCTCGCCGAGGCGCACGCCGCGATCCCGGACGGGCGGCAGAGCTGATGGAGCGTCAGCCGGATCTGTCGGAGAGCATCCTGGTGGACGCCGCCCCGGCGACGGTGTACGGGCTGGTGGCCGACCTGCGGCAGATGGGCCGCTGGAGTCCGGAGTGCCGCCGCGTCTGGTCGGCGGGGCCGGCGGTCCGTGCGGGCTCGCGGTTCGTCGGCTTCAACCGGCGCGGACCGTTCGTCTGGTGCACCACGGGCCGGGTGATCGCGGCGCGGGAGGCCGCCGAATTCGCCTTCGACGTGGGTGTGTTCGGCCTGCCGATAGCGCGCTGGCGCTACCGGTTCGAGCCGGCGGGCACCGGAACCCGGGTCACCGAGTCCTGGGAGGACCTGCGTACCGGGCGAGCCGGGGGCCTGGCCCGACTGCTGGGCGTGCTCTTCGCCGGCACCGGTGCCGAGCGCCGGATCGAGGTCAACCGCGCCGGGATGCGCACCACGTTGGCCCGCCTCGCGCAGGCGGCGGCGGGCGCCGCCGGCTGACCCGAACGGCACGTCGGACGTCCGCCGCAAACCCCGGCGGTCGGCGATCCACCCGATCGGATGGGGTGTGCCGGATTCGTGGTCGCGCCCGGCCCGCGCGTCGCCAAGCTGGAGGCAGGGTCGGCACGTCAGGGGCCGCCCTGGTGCCGAGGGCGGGAGTGTCTGCTGTGGAGTTCGCCACATCGTCGCTGGACGAGCTGCGAATCGAGGGGGATCCGCCGGCCGACCGGGTGGTCGCCGAGCTGCTGGACTCGGGCGAGATCGCCCATGCCAACCAGGTGCTGCACGGACTGCGGCAGAACGACCAGCTGGTGCCGCAGGACCTGCCGGCCGTGCTGCGCGAGCACCTCGCGGGGACCCGGACGGTGCCCGACTGGGTGGACGCGGAGCGCATCGCGCGGGTGCACGCTTTCTTCCGGCACGACGGGGTGCACGTCGTCTCCGCCCTCTCGCTCGGCGCCCTGGTCTGCAGCTACGCGGCGCCGTTGGGCGCCAAGCAGCTGTCCGCGACCCACCGCCTCGACCACCCGCACCGGCGGCTGTCCGAGACCACGCAGTTCATGCTGCACCTGATGGCCGACGATCCGCTGGGGCCGCACGGCGAGCTGATCCCCACCATCCAGAAGGTGCGCCTGATCCACGCGGCGGTACGGCAGTTGTTGATCCGTGGCCGCCACTGGGACGTCGCCGGGCACGGCGTCCCGATCTGCCAGGAGGACCTGCTCGGCGCCACCTTGAGCTTCTCGGTCGACACCCTGGACGGGATGGACCGGATCGGCGTCCACTGCACCGAGCAGGCGGCCGAGGACTACTACTACGTCTGGCGGGTGGTCGCCGTGCTGCTCGGGCTGCGGCCCGAGGTCATGCCGCCGACCCTGGCGGAGGGGCGCCGGGTGCGGGCCGAGCTGGCCGCGCGCCACCTCGGACCGTCCCCGGAGGGCATCCAACTCACCCAGGGCCTGCTGGACTTCTACCGCCACCTCGCGCCGCCGGGGACGCGAGGGGCGATCCCGGCCGTGCTGCGCCAGATGGTCGGCCCGCAGATCGCGGACTGGATGCAGGTGCCGCACAGCCACTGGGAGAAGGCGGTGGCGGAGTTCGCCCACGTCGAGCAGCACGTGCACCAGGCGGAGGAGCACCACGTGCTGGCGCGCCGGGTGCTCGACCAGGTCGGCCGCGTGCTGCTCAAGGGTGAGGTCCGGCGCGTGACGCACGGGCAGAGCACCGAGTTCGACATCCCGGCGAGCCTTGCCACCCTCGCCGCCCCGCAGGTTCCGACGGCCCGCGGCAGCGGAGCCGGGTAGCCGGGCCGTGCTGCCCGGCTCCGCCATCGCGGCCCTGCCTCAGCGCTCCCGCTGGGGCGGCACCCGCCCGGTCGTGCTGCCCGGCGCCGCCCGCTGCCGGCAGACGGTCGGGTGGTCGGGCGGTGGGTGGTCGGACGGCGGGTCGGGCGAAGCACTGTCAGCCGGCCTGCCGTCGGACGACGGGTGCTCGGCCGACCCGCGCAGCGCGTCGGCCTCGGCCAGCGCCTGCTCGGAGAGCGGACGCGGCGTCAGCTGTCGGCAGGCCGGGACGTCGGGCTGCACGGGCGTCGGGTGCCGCTCCAGCACGACGACGACGCCGCTGCGCTCGACGACCACCGATCCGGCCCCGGCGGGAGCGAGCGCGTAGCGGGCGATGACGGCGCCGGCGGTGGCGGCGATGGACAGGTAGGGCTCGTCGAGGCGCCGCCGAACCTCCACCACGGCGCCGACCAGGTGCTCCGGCACGGCGTAGAAGTTGCCTTCGAACGGAACCAGGCCCTGGGCGTCGACGGTGCGGCGGGCGTGGATCCAGATCGGGAACGGTGCGGGAGGCAGGGCACGAAGGCCTTGGGTGGCCGCGCGCGGGTCGTCCGCGGCAGGTGCGCCGTCGGCGGTCGAGCCGGGCGCCTCCAGCCGGCTCGCGAGCCGGTCCAGGCTGTCCTGTGCCGCCTGGACGGTGGAGTCGCGCCCGATCGCGTGCCACCAGTTCCGGGCGATCTCCTCCACCGTGTCGTACGCCGGGCTCGGCCGGTCGTCCCGCGGGCGGTACTCGACGCGCACGCCGTAGTACCTGGCCACCTGCCGGAAGTCGGGCGTCAGCTGTCCGGTGCTGGGGCTGTGCACGGCCGGTGTCCGGTCGAACCGCCAGCACTCGGGGGTGCCGCCCAGCCGTCTGAGCACGTGCTCCATGGCCTCGACGAGCTGCGGCAACTCCTCGTCGGCCGCCAGCGCCCCACGCCAGCGGCCGGAGGGGGTGAGCAGGCCCAGCAGCAGGTGCACCTGATTTCCGCAGCCCCACCCGGCGGGCGGGGTGGGGAGCTCGAGCCAGTCGAAGCGGATGGCCTGCTCGCTCGATCGTGCGGCGGCCGGCCCGCTGCCGGTCGGGCCGGTCTCCTGGCATTCCCCGCAGACCGGCCGCGCCTGCTGCTTGCGCAGCGCGCGGGTGAAGGTCGAGTAGCCGCCGGTGTAGCCCAGTTCGACGATCTCCTCGAAGAGCGTGGTGGCCAGCAGGTGCGGATCGTCCACGAGCCGCTGGCGGCAGTACGGCAGGAAACGGAGAAAACCGTCCTGGGAATGACTTCGGAGGCCCGGGATCCGCTTTCCGCTGAGGTACGATCCGACCGTTTTCCGGTCGCGCCCGAGCTGTCGGGAAATCCGGGCGACGGACCAGCCGTGACCGCTGAGTCGGAGCGCTTCCATGTATTCCTCCCAGCTGAGCAAGAGATCCCCTGATCGTTCACATCGGTGTGCCGTCAATACGCTGAATATGCCGGAGGCAATCCGGAAATATAGCACGGCGGGGCGGACGGTCAACCTGGAGAAACGTTTCGGCTGAATTATCTTGCTGCGGAGTTTCGGCGAGCGGCATCACTCGGGATTATGGGATGACCTTTGGCTTTCGGGCATCTCGGACATGGTGAACGGTGGACCGGAAAGTACCACCCCACGCGCCACCCCGGGTTAATTTCGGAGAGTATCTCCGGTGGCGAATATGAAACGACGCCCGGGAGGGGTACAAACCCGTTTGCCGCCCTCTCGTTTGATCAAGCGTGAACTCACCATGCCTGCCCTACACCGCCCCGCACCCCGACCGGGACCCGGTCACCAGCGTCGGGACGTGGCTCTTCGTCCCCGACCGGCAGAACCCCGCGGGTGACGTGCGCACCGGCTACCTGTCGCGCAACGGCGAGCGGGTCGTCCTGCCGCACTCCTCGGGCCTGTTGGCCGCCTACCTGAGGAAGCTCCGTCAGCTGGAGAGCGATTTCGCCGCGCGGATCGGCTCCCTCGCGTTCCCGGTCGAGGCATGACGCCCTCGCCGGGGCCGGGGTTCCCGGCGGGCGCCGGGATGCCGGAGCGGAGCGAGCCGCGGCATGACGATCGAGTGGGGGATGTGCCATGTACGACCAGCTGAGTGACCTTCTCGCGGCGCGCGCGATGACCGGTTACGCCGATCCGGCGGACGAGTTGTGGGACCTCGCCTACGCAACCGCCCCGGTCTACGGCGAGCCCGATCGGCTGTCGGCCGACCGGCCCGCGCCGATGTCGGCCGAGCCTTCGGTCTCCCGGCACCGGCGCCGGACCCGGCCGCCCGCGCCGTCCTGGCCGGACGTGGTCGGCTCGGTGTTCGGCGCGCTGACGGCGGTGACGGTGACCGCGGTGTGCGTGCTCGGTTGGGCCCTCTCCTACGACCCCTTGCGGGAGTTGGCCCTCTCCCGGGTGCCGCGCGGACTGTCGCAGCTGTGGCCGGTGATCGTCTACGGGCCGTGGCTCGTGGGCTGCCTGTCCGTCCTGCGGGCCGCGCTGCACGGGCGCCAGCCGGTGCACTCCTGGGTGGTGGTCGTGCTGTTCTCCGGCCTCGCGACCGGACTGTGCATCGCCGACGTCTCGCGGACGGTGCCCGACCTGGTCGTCGCCGGACTGCCCCCGCTCACCGCCGTCATCTCGCTGCACCAGCTGGTCCGCCAGCTGATCACCACCCGGGGCGCGCGCCGCCCGCCGGGCAGCCCGGCCACCCATCGGGCACCGCGCTGAGGGCGGCACACGGCGCCCGATGGCTCGACCGCCGCGGAATGGCCTGACGGAGCGTCAGAACCAGATCGGGGTGACCCCCGTCCCCGCACGGGTCGGCTGAGATCTCCCCGGCGCGTCACCCCGGGGCGCCCGTGTCGTCCCGGGCTGCCGCCAGGTCGAGCAGCCGGCGCACCTCGTGGTCGGTGGTCTGCTCGAAGTCGTTGTAGAACTGGCCGACGGCCTGGAACGAGGGCGGCGCGGTCAGGCAGACCAGGTCGTCGGCGAGCGGGCCCAGCAGCCGCAGCGCCTCGGGCGCGGTCACCGGGACGGCCAGCAGCAGCTCGCTCACCTCCCGGCGGCGCAGCACCGCCATCGCGGCCCGCACGGTCGCGCCGGTGGCGATCCCGTCGTCCACCAGCAGCACCGCCCGCCCGGTCACCTCCAGCGGGGGCAGCGGTCCGCGCAGCCGCTCGGTCCGCTCGGCGACCTCGGTGGCGGTCGCGTCGGTGAGCCGTTCCAGCCGGTGGGGGGTGATCCCGAGCGCGGCGATGATGTCGTGGTTGTACAGCCGGATGCCGCCCTCGCCGACCGCGCCCAGCGCCAGCTCCGGCTGGCCGGGTGCGCCGATCTTGCGGACCACCAGGATGTCCAGCGGCGCGCCGAGCGCCAGCGCCACCTGGTAGGCCACCGGGACGCCGCCCCGGGGCAGGCCCACCACGATCGGGGCGTCGGAGCCCCACTCCAGCACCCGTCGGCCGAGCTGCCGCCCCGCCTCGGCGCGGTCCCGGAAGGTCCGTCCGTGGTGCGTGTTGCCGTAGAACACCGTCATCGCGATCACCGCCTGCCAGCCCCTCCAGCCTGCCACCATCCGGCGGCCGAGGACGAGCGCGGCGCCCGGGCGGTCGGTCCGGGAGACACCTGACGGCCTGTCAGATTGGCCTTGGGGGGTTTCTCCGGGCGCCGACCCCGACACGGTCACCGTCACGGTCACCGTTCGCGTCCTGATCAGCCCGCTCGCTCCGCGCTGCGGCGAAGCACCACCACACCGCAGGACCCCGCCCGCCTGGTCGGCGAACGGGGTCCTCGGTCAGCTGTCGCGCGGCGCTCAGCCCGCCTGGGGCGACCGCTTGCCGCGCTGGTCGAGCGAGGCCAGGTAGGCGTTGTACGCGACCAGCTCCGCGTCGCCGTCCCGCTCGGCGGCCCGGTCGGTGCGGACGGCGTGCCGCTGCTCGGACTTGGCCCACTGGAAGACCAGCGCGATCAGCACCACCGCGGTCGGGATCTCGCCGAACGCCCAGGTGATCCCGCCGGCCATCTTCTGATCAGCCATCAGATCGGTGCCGGGCGGGGCCATGGCCGAGCTGAAGGTGGTCACCAGCGGGCTGGTGGCCATCATCACCGCCACGCCGAAGAAGGCGTGGAACGGCATCCCCATGAAGAGCTCGATGATCCGCATCACGTGCCCGGGCCGGTTCGGGCCCGGGTCCACGCCCATGATCGGCCAGAAGAAGAGCAGGCCGGCCGCCAGGAAGTGGACCATCATCGCGATGTGTCCGATCCGGGTCTGCATCAGCGTGTCGAAGAGCGGGGTGAAGTAGAGGCCGTAGAGGCTCGCGATGAAGAGCGGGATGGTGAAGGCCGGGTGCGAGATGATCTTCACGTACCGGCTGTGCAGCAACGCCACCAGCAGCTCGCGCGGCCCGCGCGGGCGCCCCTTGCCGGCCGGGCGCAGCGCCCGCAGCGCCAGCGTGATCGGCGCGCCGAGCAGCAGCAGGATCGGCACCAGCATGCTGAGCACCATGTGCTGCATCATGTGCGCGCTGAACAGCACCATGCCGTAGTCGTTCAGCCCGGAGCAGGTCACCGCGACAACGGTCAGCACGCCGAGCGTCCAGGCGACCGTGCGCCCGATCGGCCAGCGGTCGCCGCGCCTGGCCATCCGCACGACACCCGCGCCGTACAGGCCGAGCGCCAGCAGGCAGCCCAGCAGGAACGGCCAGTCGGGCGACCAGGTGAGCACCGAGTGGAGCGAGAACGGGCGGAGCTCGTTCCCGTGGTGCATCCCTGCCATGCCGTCCATCGGCGGTCCCGCTTTCCGTCGTGCCCGCGGCCGGCCCGGCCCCGCCTCAGGTCCGGTTCGTCCGTTTTTCGTCGGCACCCAGACTACGGCCGTCCTACCTGGCGGCTGCGGGCGCCCCCGGGGCGTCGACGGCTGATGCCCCGCCGCGGTGGCGGGGCATCAGGAGGCGCCGGGACGAAGGGTGGTTCAGATGACCATCTCGGCCTCGACGTAGCGCTCGGCGGGGACCGTCTTCAGGTCCGCCACCGCTTCGGCCAGCGGCACCAGGTTGATCTGGGTGCCCTGCAGCGCGGTGATGTGCCCGAAGGCGCCCTTGTGCGCGGCCTCCACGGCGTGCCAGCCGAACCGGGTGGCGAGCACCCGGTCGTACGCGGTGGGCGTGCCGCCGCGCTGGGTGTGGCCGAGGATCACCGGGCGGGCCTCCTTGCCCAGGCGGTGCTCCAGCTCGCCGGAGAGCTGGGTGGCGATGCCGGTGAAGCGCTCGTGGCCGTAGATGTCCCGGGTGCCCTCTTCCCAGTGCATGGTGCCGGCCTCGGGCTTGGCGCCCTCCGCGCAGACCACGATGGCGAACTTCTTGCCCCGCTCGAAGCGCGCGCGCACCACCTCGGTGAGCTTGTCGATGTGGAACGGGCGCTCGGGCACCACGATCGCGTGCGCGCCGGCCGCCATGCCCGCGTTGAGCGCGATCCAGCCGGTGTGGCGTCCCATCACCTCGACCACCATCACCCGCTGGTGCGACTCGGCGGTGGTCTTCAGCCGGTCCAGCGCCTCGGTGGCCACCGAGACGGCGGTGTCGAAGCCGAAGGTGACATCGGTGCAGGCGATGTCGTTGTCGATGGTCTTGGGCACCCCGACCACCGGCAGTCCGGCGTCGCTCATCAGCTTCGCGGCCTTGAGGGTGCCCTCGCCGCCGATCGGGATCACCGCCTCGATGCCGAGGTCGGCGCAGTAGCGCTTGGCCCGCTCCACGCCGTCGCGCAGGTGGCTGGGCTGGACGCGGGAGGAGCCCAGGATGGTGCCGCCCTGGGCCAGGATGCCGCCGACCGAGTCGAGGGTCAGCGGGCGGTGGACACCTTCGAGGAGGCCTCGCCAGCCGTCCTGGAAACCGATGATCTCGTCGCCGTGGTCGACCACTCCCCGGTGGACCACGGAGCGGATCACGGCGTTCAGGCCGGGGCAGTCGCCGCCGCTGGTCAGCACACCAATACGCATCGTTCTCTGCAACTCCCCTGGGGGCACCTCCCAGCCGGCAGGCTGGGGGAAGGACCGGATGGCCGGACTACCACCTGGAAGGGCGGGGTCAGAATCGGGCATATCGGCCCGAAACTGATCCTAGCGGCCCCCACCTCCGGCCGGGCGGGAGCAGGCACGGAGGGCGGCGTCGTCGGCGCGTCCGTGCTGAAGTGCCGGCTGCCGAGGAGGGTTGCATCCGACGAGCTTATTGTCGCAATTTCGCGACGCGGAATCTTCCGCCGCCGGATGCTGGACACCCGGCGGGCGGAGAACGTTCACTCGGACCGACTGACGGGCTGTCAGGACGCCCCCGAGGGTGGACCGGCCCGATCGACGATCCCTTGAACGTCGCGGGCCGGCGGGTCCGCCCGGTGGGCCGGTGCGACCCGCTGGTCAGGCGGGCCGGTCAGACGGGCGGGTCAGGCGGGCTGGCGGCTGGTGGACGCGATCCGCTCGGTGCGCAGCGCGTCGTACCAGGTGGTGTCGGCCGGCGGGAGCGCGTTGACGTCCAGCGCCAGCTTGATCAGCAGGTCGGCGACCGCGGGGTTGCGGGCCATCACCGGGCCGTGCAGGTAGGTGCCGAAGACGGTGTCCCGCCAGGCGCCCTCGGTGCCGGTCCCGTCGCCGTTGCCGCCGCCCGCGGTGACGTGTGCCAGCGGCGCGACCCCCTGGCCCAGGTGCGTGACGCCCTGGTGGTTCTCGAAGCCCGTCAGGGTGGGCAGGGCCAGGCGCTGGTCCGGCTCGGCCAGCACGTCGCCGACGTTGCGGGCGCCCTCGCCGCGGGTGGACCAGACGTCCAGCAGGCCCAGGCCCGGCTCGCGCTGGCCCAGGTCGTTGATGAACTCGTGGCCCAGGATCTGGTAGCCCGCGCAGACCGAGAAGACGATCGCGCCGTTGTCCACCGCGCGCGGCAGCCCGGAGTCCTGGCGCAGCCGCTCGGCGGCCAGGCGCTGCGGGCGGTCCTCGCCGCCGCCGATCAGGTAGATGTCGCCGCTGGTCGGGACGGGCTGGTCGGAGCGCACGTCGACCCGCTGCACGTTCAGCCCGCGCTGGCGGGCCCGGCGCTCCACGACCAGCGCGTTGCCGCGGTCGCCGTAGGTGCTGAGCAGGTCAGGGTAGATCCAGACCAGCCGCAGGCTGCTGTCGCTCATCCTGGAAGGCCTTCCATAGTGCTGCGGGTCGGGCTGTGGCCGGCCCGGCTGCGCGGGCTGCTGCTGGACGGCCTGGGGCTGGGCGGGCTGGGCCGGGTAGCCGGGCTGCTGGCCCGGCTGCTGATAGGCCGGCTGCTGGCCGCCGTGCTGCGGGTATCCGGGGTGCTGACCGCCCTGCTGGGGGCCGCCGTGCTGGGGCCCGCCCTGCTGGGGGTAGCCGGCGGGCGGCTGCTGGCCCGGGTACGGCTGCCCCGGGTACGGCTGACCGGGCTGCTGTTGCGGGTATCCGGGGTGCTGCTGGCCGCCCTGCTGGGGGTGGCCCTGCTGCTGGCCGCCCTGCTGGGGGTGGCCGGGGTGCTGCGGGTAGCCCGGCTGCTGCGGATAGCCGGGCTGCTGACCGTAGCCGGGCTGTTGCGGGGGAGTGCTCATGACCCGGCCACCGCCTTGCGCAGCTGCTGGAACGCGGTGTAGTTGGCGATCGCCTCGATCCGCCCGGGCGGCGCCATCCGGACCGCCTCCTCCAGTGTCTCCACCACGTGGAACTGCAGCCCCGCCACCTCCAGGCGCACCGCCAGGTCCAGCCGGCGCTGGCCCATCACGAAGACCGGGTGGCCGTGCAGCCGCTCGTAGTCCACGTCCCACAGCCAGGAGGTGTCGGTGCCGTCGGCGTCCAGCGCGTTCACCGACAGGATCACCGGCGCGGGCGGGCCGTCGATCAGCGAGAAGGTCTCCAGCCAGCCGGCCGGGTTCTTGGCCAGCAGCAGGCGCACGTCGCGGCCCTGGTAGTTGACCACGTCGTAGCGGCCGGCCACCGCGGTGACCGACTGCATCCGCTCCAGGGCGGTCTGCGGCGGCACGCCGAAGACCGCGGCCACCGCGGCCGAGCTGGTGGCGTTGGCCAGGTTGGCCCGGCCCGGCAGCTGCAGGTGGATCGGCCAGGCGGCGCCGTTCGGGTCGATCACGTGGCCGCCCTGCAGCGCCCAGTGCGGCTGCGGTCGGCGGAAGCCGCACTCCTGGCAGTACCAGTCGTCGCCGGGGCGCTGCATCACGCCGCCGCAGGACGGGCAGGACCAGGCGTCTTCCTTCCAGGCCTGCCCGGCGGCCACCCAGACCACCCGCTGGCAGGAGGAGGCGGCCCAGGTCACCAGCGGGTCGTCCGCGTTGGCGATGATCACGGCGTCGGTGCCCTGCAGGCCCTCGCGCCACTTCTCGGCCAGCATCCGGGTCTCGGCGGCCCGGTCCAGCTGGTCGCGCGAGAGGTTGAGCAGCGCTATGGCCTTGGGGTGGGTGTCCCGGGCGACGTTCGCCAGGTACTTCTCGTCCACCTCGATCACGCCGTAGCGCGCGTCCGAGCCGCCGGCCAGCGCGGAGGTGATGCCGGCCGGCATGTTGGCGCCCAGCGCGTTGGAGACCACCGGACCGGCGGCGCGCAGCGCCTCGGCGATCAGCCGGGTGGTGGTGGTCTTGCCGTTGGTGGCACTGACCAGGACCACGTCCAGGTGGTCGGCGAGGCGGGCGAGCAGGTCGGGGTCGAGCCTGAGCGCGACCTTGCCCCCGATCACCGAGCCGCTGCCGCGGCCGACCGAGCGGGAGGCGGCGGCAGCCACCTTGCCCGCCGTGACGGCGAGCTTGGAGCGGGCGGGCAGTGAGGAGTCGCGCGCGCCGGTGGCTGCGGCCTCCGATCCGGTGCCTGGCATGCTCAGGGGTTCCTCCTCTAGGCGACGACCCCCCTCTGACCTCGCACGGGGCCGTCGGGTGGCATGGACGGGGCCAGCCTAACGGCTCATCGGAAGCAGACCGAGCCACGGCCCCCTTGCTGCCGTGCCTGGTCGGGCGCCTGACACCCCTTCGACCGGCGCGAACGCGCGGCCGCCGCCCGGTGCGAACGCCGTGCGGGCGGGCCCGGTCCACCGGGCCCGCCCGCACCGACGCGTCCGTTCAGCGTCCCCCGGGCACCGACGGCCACGGGCTCGGCAGCTGCTCAGCCGCGCCCGCCAGGTGTGCGGTGATCACCAGGGTGCCGTCGGTCACCTGGTAGTCCAGCGGCAGTTCGAGCCGCCGCATCGCGCTGATCAGCGCGGTGTTCCCGGCCTGGGTGACCGCGTAGACGGTGGCCACGCCGGCCTCGGCGGCCAGCGCGGCCATCCGGCGTAGCAGGTCCAGACCCAGACCCCGGCGCTGCCAGGCGTCCTCCACCAGGACGGCGAGCTCCGCGCTGTCGCCGTCCCACATCAGGTGGGCGAGCGCCACCAGCCGCCCGTCGGCCGTCTCCACGGTCAGGGTCTGGCCGTGCCGGGGGTCGAGCAGGTGGCCCAGGTAGCGGTCGGCGTCCGCGACCGGGCCGTGGTAGCGGCGGCGCAGGGTGGCCGGCGAGCAGCGTCGGTGCATGGCCAGCGCCGCCGCCCGGTCGTCGGAGCGGGCCCGACGGACCGTCAGCTCCTCGCCGTGCGGCCCGCCGCCCGGCAGCCGCAGGTGGTCCTCGACCTTGGGCACCCGGGGGCCGAGCACCGTGTCCAGCTCGACCAGGGCCTTGGCCCGGGCGAACTCGGTCGGCGTGAACGGCAGGTGCGGACGGGACAGCTCGATCAGCTCGCCGCCGGGCGCGGGCAGCAGCATCACCGGGCCCGCCAGGTTCGGCGCGGGCCGCTGGTCCTCGCTGCGGGCCGGGAACTGCCGGATGGTGACCTGCCCGAACAGCTGGCGCAGCGCGACCGGCAGCTCGGCGGCGTCCAGCGCGGTGCGGGTGGCCAGCGCCAGCACGTGGGTCGGCACGTCCACCAGGTCGTGCGCGTCGGCCGGCTCGGTCCAGATCTCCCGGCCGCCGGCCAGGGCCACCGCCTCGGTCAGGGCGGGGCGGGGCAGCGAGCGCGGGGCGCGCAGCAGGAACTCGTCCACCGTGGCGTCCGGCAGCGGGTGGGTCTGCAGCGAGATGATGCTGATCCGCAGCTCGGCCAGGGCCGTGCTGACGGCCGCCAGCGAGCCGGGCGCGTCCGAGACGGTGGCCCGCAGCCGCCAGAGCCGGGTCTGCTCGGGCAGCGGGCCGGCCGGGCCGACGGCGGCCGGCTCCGGCCCGGCCAGTGGATCGGGGCCCGGCGGTCCTTCGGGATGGCGGTGTGCCCACCAGCTGTGGAACACCGCTGTGCCGAGCAGTGCGACGGCGGAGGCGGCCAGCAGCACCGGGCCGTCGTGGCCGTGCACCACCACGTTGGCGATCAGGTCGGCGGTGGCCACCGCGATGAAGACGGCCGCGAGTTCCACGGTCTCGCGGCGCCAGCGGTCGGCCCTGGCCCGCCGGCGCTGGGCCCGGGAGGGCCGCTGGGCCGGCCGGCCGGCGGGCTGGTCGGCGGGCTGGTCGGGGTGCTGGGCAGGGAACGGCGATCGAGTCATGCCCCCACCATGACGCGCTGGTGTTTCACGATCACGAATCTGTTATGACCGGACGGTAAATGTCTGCGAAGAAACCAACGGTGCTGGTCGTCCCTACTGTCGGGTAGTCAGATCGCTTGCCGCGGCGTGGACTTCGGCCAGCAGCACGGCCAGGTCCGGCTCCGTGGTGGCGGCGTTCAGCAGGCAGGCGCGCAGCGCCTCCCGACCGGCCAGCACGGTGCCGGTGACAAAGGCCTGCCCGCGGCGCTGCACCGCGAGCGGCAGCGCCTGGTTGAGCGCGTTCAGCTCGCTCGGCGCCAGGCCGGCCGGGCGGGCCCGGAAGGCCACGATCGAGGTCTCCACCGGCGCCAGCAGCTCGAGCTCGGGATCGGCCTCGACCAGCTCGCCGAGCCGGCGGGCCAGCCGGGTGCAGTGCGCGATGTCGGCCGCGAGGCCGTCGCGGCCCCGGTGCGCGATGGTGGCCCAGACCTTGAGCGCGCGGAACGGGCGGGTCTGCTCGATGCCGTACTCGGAGAACCAGCCCAACCCGGAGGACCAGCCCAGACCGCCGGCCTCCTCGTCGCGCAGATAGGCCGGGACCAGGCTGAAGGTCCCGCGCAGCTGCTCGGCGTCCCGCACCAGCGCGCAGCCGCAGTCCACCGGCACGCCCAGCCACTTGTGCGGGTCCAGGGCCAGCGAGTCGGCCCGGGCCAGACCCGCGTAGCGGTGCGCGATCGCGGGGTCCAGCACCCCGAACGCCCCGTAGGCGCCGTCGATGTGCAGCCACAGGCCCTGCTCGGCGCAGAGGTCGGCGATCGGCTCGAAGCGGTCCACCGCGCCGGTGTTGACCGTCCCGGCCGAGGCCACCACCAGGAACGGCAGCCGCCCGGCCGCCCGGTCCTCGGCGATGGCCGCGCGCAGCGCCGCGGCGTCCAGCCGCCCCTCGGCGTCACCCGCGACCACCCGCAGCTGCCGGCTGCCCAGGCCCAGTAGTTCGGCGGCCTTGCGCACGCAGGAGTGGGTCTCCGCGCTGAGGTAGCCGACCAGCGGGGGCAGCCCGGCCAACCCGTCGGCCCGCACGTCGTGCCCGGCCCTGGCCGCCGCCCGGCCGCGCGCGGCGGCCAGGCAGACGATCGTCGCCATCGAGGTGCCCGAGGTGAGCAGCCCGGCGCCGGGCTGGTGCGGGAAGCCGACCAGCTCCGCCAGCCAGCGCACCACCGCCCGCTCCAGGTGCACGTCCGCGTGGTCGCCGCCCGCCGAGCTCGGGTTCATCGCGGCGGCGGCCAGCGCGGCCAGCACGCCGGCCGGCGCGGGCGCCGAGTTCACCCACCCGAAGAACCGCGGATGCCCGTTGCCCATCGGCGCGGGCAGCACCTCGGCCTCGATCACCCGCAGCAGCTGCGCCAGGTCGCGCCCGCCGCCGGGCAGCGGCGCGTCCAGCAGCCGAGCCCGCGCCCGGGGGTCCATCGGCTGCCAGACCGGCCGCTCGGGCACCGCCGCCAGGTAGTCGGCGACCAGGTCGGCGGTGGCGTGGGCGGCTTCGCGGAAGGACGGCTCGGACATGCCGCCGATGCTACGTGCCGGTCAGTCGAGTGATCCGGACAGGTGCGCCGAGGAGCGGCAGTCCCGCGCGATCTCCTGGTCGGTGAGCTTGGCGCAGAGCCGCCCGGCGGCGCCCGGGTCGGTGTAGTTGACCGTGTAGTAGCTCACCATCCCGTCCACGCAGGACTTGCGCTGCCAGCTGTCCGCCGCGCTCGCGCACTGCTGGCCCACCCAGTCCTCGCGGTCCAGGTTGTACTTCATGGTGCGCGAGCCGACCCCGCGGCTGCAGTCGCCCGCGCCGCCGGTGGCCTGGGCGTTCAGGCACCACTTGAGCGCCTGGGCGTAGACCTCGGGGTGGTTCGGGTAGTCGTGCGAGGAGAGGAAGAAGGTCGGCGCGTAGAAGTAGCAGGCCGACTGGAAGAGCGACGGCTGCTCGGGGCAGGGATAGAGCGGCTCGGCGGCCAGCTTGTCGGCGGGCAGCTGCGCCTTGGCGTTCTCGTCCTCCTCGTCGGGGCCGAAGAGCTGCATGAAGAGGCCCTCGGAGCAGGTGATGATCCGGTTCTGCGAGCCGTACTTGCTGCACAGGTCGCGCGCGGCCGGCACGTTCTGCTTGGTGACGAACATCGTGCCGTGGCCGGTGCCGTGCACGCAGGGGCCGGTCATCTGGGGCTGGCAGAGCTTCAGCAGGTCGGTGCCCGGGTCGGTGGAGGCGGCCAGCATCTCCTCGACCGCGCCGTGCAGGTACCCGGACGCGCAGGTGTCGTGCGGGAAGGAGAGCACCTTGGCGAAGTCGTAGTCGTACCGCTTGACCGCCGTGTGCCCCAGCTCGTGCGCGATCGGGTGGCAGAACCGGACGGTGTACGGCTTCGCTTTGGTGATCTTGTCCAGGTCGGCCAGCGCGACACCCGGGTCGGTGGCGGCCATCTCGGCCATCAGCTTGTTGCGCAGCGTGCTGCGGGTCCAGACCGCCGGATCGCCGGTGGGGGAGGCGGAGGCGGCGACCGCCTTCGCGGCCGGCGCGGCCCGGCCCGCGGTCGAGGCGGCGCTCGGGGTCCAGTCGGTGACGGCCACCGCCCCGAGGCCGAGCGCCCCGAGCAGGACCGCGGTGATGATGGCGAAGACGCGCGGCTGCATGCGGCTCAGCACTCCCGGGTGATCGGACGGTTACGGACCGTCTCATCCTCACCCGCGACCGGCCCAGCCCCGCGCCCTACTGGTCCATCCGGGGGGTCGCCGTGGCACCATGCCAGGACGCCTTGTCTGCCGTCTGGAGCACGCCCATGGCAACCGCCGCCCCGCTGGCCTTCCGTCCCGCGACCGAGCAGGACATCCCCGCACTGGTCGACCTGGTGGAGTCCGCCTACCGCGGCGACGCCAGCCGGGTCGGCTGGACCACCGAGGCCGACCTGCTGGACGGGCAGCGCACCGACCAGCACTCCGTCGCCGAGACGCTGGCCCGCCCCGACACCCGGGTGCTGCTCGCCGAGCGGGCCGACACCGGCGAGCTGCTGGCCTGCTGCACGGTGGAGCGGCGCCCGGGCGGCGCGTACTTCGGGATGTTCTCGGTCCGGCCCGCCCAGCAGGGTGGCGGGGTGGGCCGGGCGGTGCTCGCCGAGGCCGAGCGGTTCGCCCGCGCCGAGTGGGGCGCCGGCGAGCTGGAGATGACGGTGATCGTGCAGCGCGAGGACCTGATCGCCTGGTACGAGCGCCGTGGCTTCACCCGCACCGGTGAACTCTCGCCGTTCCCGTACGGCGACGAGCGTTTCGGTGTGCCGAAGCGCCCTGACCTGGCCTTCGAGCGGCTGGTCAAGGCGCTGGTCTGAGCCTGTCGAAGTCCGGGCCTATCGAAGTCCGGGCCCGTCGAAGTCTGAGCCCGTCGAAGTCTGGGCCCGTACCGGCCTCAGCGGGCCGGCTCCATGGCGCTCACCGGGGTGAACGGCCGGCCGTCCAGGGTCCAGTGCGGGTCGGGGACGATCTGCAGCGCCGCGTAGACGTGCGCGGCCACGTCCACGTGGCGCACCGGCAGCACCTCGCCGCCGGGCGGCAGCCCCGGGCCGCTGGCGGCCACCCAGGCGGTGCGCTCCAGGGTGCTGCGCCCGCCGTGGCCGCCCTGGTCGACGTGGCCGTGGTCGGTCACCACGATCACCGTCCACTCCTCCTCGGCGTACCCCGGGCGGGCCCGCAGCGCGGCCAGCAGCCGGCCGAGCCGCACGTCGGCGGCCTCGATCGAGCGGCGGTACTCCTCGCCGCAGCCCAGGAAGTGCGCGGTCTCGTCCACCGCGCCCAGGTAGACGAAGCCGGCCTGCGGCTCCTCGTCACCGGTCAGCACGGCGACCGCCTCGGTGGTGGCCCGCTCGTCGCAGACCTCCCAGGCCTGCGGGGTGTCCTCGAGCGGGGCGATGTAGGAGAGCCGGCCGGGCGCGGCGAAGAGCGGGCCGCCCTGGCGGGCCAGGAAGAGCGGCTCCCAGCCGCCCACCGCGAAGGTCCGGCGCCGGTGCACCTCGGCCAGCCGGGTGGTGAAGTCCGGGAAGACGTCCAGCCGGTTGCCGCCGAAGTGGTTGCCGAAGACGCCGTGCTTGGCCACCGTCACCCCGGTGACGATGGTCGCCCAGCACGGTCCCGACATGGTGGGCGTGGCCTCGTCCACCTCGACGGGGGCCAGGAAGCCGTCGGCCGCCACCGCGTCCAGATGCGGGGTGTCCAGCTCGGGCAGCAGGTCGAGGCGGACGCCGTCGATGCCGACGACCAGGACGCGGCGCGGGCCGGCGGGCCAGAGGCTGGACACGGGTGACTCCGATCGTTCAGGTGCAGACGTCATCCGGTCGGAGTTGCACAGCTCGGAGTTGCACAGCCAACCGGACGTGAACCGCACCCTAACCGCCACGCCGGCAGGACCGGAACCGGGTGCCCGGATCGGGGCGGTGACCGGGGCCCGGCGGCGGTGCGCGGCGCGCTCAGTCGCCGCCCAGCACCGCGGTGGCGGCCAGCTTGTCCGCGAAGGTCTGCTTCCGGTCGTCCCAGAGCGGCCAGAGCCAGCCCAGGAAGCAGGACAGCGTGTCCAGCAGATGCGCCAGATCACGCAGGAACGCCCGCCGTGCACCGATCGGCTCCTGGGTGTCCAGACCCACCAGGTCGGTCCCCATCAGGCGCTTGCCCCAGCTCTGCCCGGTGCGCCCGGCCAGGTGGCAGCGGTTGTACCCGAGCAGCGCCACGGAGACCGCCAGCATGCCCACCTGCAGCGCGCCGTTGTGCGAGTCGATCGCCCCCGCGATGATGTTCGGCGACCAGCAGGCCAGCATGTCGATCACGAAGGACACCACACGCACCGACCAGTGGGTATAGGCCAGCGCGCTGCTCACCGTGCTCTCCTCCAGGTCCGCCACGCCTCCAGCCTGCCAGTCGACCTGTGCGCCGCAAGCCCGGCTGCGCCGGCCGGGCTGACCCGCCGTCAGCCGGCGGCGGCCAGGCCCGCCGGCAGCTCCGCCAGCAACGCCTCGATCCGGGCCGCCTCCGGGACGCCCAGCCGGCGGGCCAGGGTCAGCGCCTGGCGCAGCCGGCCGGTGCCCTCGCAGCGGCGCCCGGCCCGCAGGTCGCCGGCGCCCAGCCCGGCCAGCGCGCGGACCTCCTCCAGCGGAGAGCCGGCGGCCAGCGCGCTGTTCAGCGCGCCGGCGAACTCGGTGTGCGCCCGGGCCTGCTCGCCCGTCACGGTCAGCAGGTGGCCCAGCAGGTTGCGCACCTCCGCCTCGCCGGCTTGGTCCCCGCGCTCCTGGCAGATCGTCAGCGCCTGCCCGAGGTGGTCGGCGGCGGCCGCGTGCTCACCGGTGGAGACCAGCGCGTCGCCCAGGTAGGCGAGCACCCGGGACTCGGCGAGCAGGTCGCCCTGCTCGCGGTAGAGCGCGAGCGCCTGACGCAGGTTCAGCACCGCCTCCTGGTGCCGCCCGGTCGCCTGCCGCAGCACGCCCAGGTACGCCAGGGTGTTCATCCGCCCGCGGGCCTCGTCCAGCTCGTGGTACATCAGGCCGGCCCGCCCCAGGTCCCGCTCGGCCGCCGCGTACTGCCCGGTGACCAGCCGCACCGCGCCCAGCGCCATCAGCGCGTTGGCGTGCCCGATCCGGTTGCCCAGGCCCTGATAGAGGGTCAGCGCCTGCTGGTGGGTCCGCTCGGCCTCCTGGAAGCGCCCGGTCAGCTGCTGCAGCGAGCCCAGGCTGGCCAGCGCGTACGCCTCGCTGGGCCGGTCGTCGCGGGCCCGGCAGAGTTCCAGCGCCTGGCAGAGGCTGGCCTCGGAACCGGCCAGGTCGCCGGTCAGTTGCTGGATCAGGCTCAGCTCGCTGAGCGCCGCGGTCTGGCCGGTGCGGTTGCCGAGTTCCTGGAAGAGCGCCAGCGCCCGTACCGCGTGCTCGGTCGCCTCGGTGTGCTCGCCGGTGATCCGGCCCAGGATGGCCAGCTGGCTGAGCGTCTCGGCCTCGCCGGGGCGGTCCTGCGCGCTCCTGGCCAGGGTCAGCGCCTGCGCGAAGTGCTCCCGGGACCTGCCGTTGTCCCCGAAGGTGCGCTCCATCGCGCCGAGTTGGATCAGCACGGCGACCTGCCCGCCCGGCTCGTCGAGCGACCGGAACAGGTCCAGCGCCTGGCGCAGGTGGTCGGCACCCGCTTCGTGCTCGCCGGTCAGCCGCTGGAAGGTGCCCAGGTGGGTGAGGGCCTCGGCCAGGCCGCGCCAGTCGCAGGTGAGCCGCGCGGTCTCCAGCGCGATCCGGTGCAGCGCCTGCGCCTGGTTCCAGTGGCCCTGGGTGCGCAGGAAGTCGTGCAGCGCGGAGGGCAGTTGCACCGCGTGCCGGGGGTGCCCGTGGCTGGCCGCGTACTCGACGGCGGCCCGCAGGTTGCCGCGCTCGGCGCGCAGCCAGGCCCGGGCCGCCTCCTCGGTGGGCAGCTCGCCGCTGCTCGGCCGGCCCGGGCAGCGGATCGCCAGGTGTCCGCCGGCCTCGATGGCGAGCGCCAGGTAGGAGTCCAGCAGCCGGGCCACCGCGGCGTGCCGGGCCGCCGGCTCGTCCTCGGTGCTCAGCGCCCGGGCGTGCTCGCGGATCAGGTCGTGCATCCGGTAGCGGCCGCGCACCGGCTCGTCGACCAGGTGGTGGTCCTCCAGCTCCTCCAGCAGGCGCCGGGCGGTGGGCAGTTCGCTGTCGTCCAGCGCGGCCGCCGCCCGGGCGTCGAAGTCGTCGCCCGGGAAGAGGCCGAGCCGGCGGAAGAGCCGGCGTTGAGCGGGCGTCAGATCCCGGTAGGAGAGGTCGAAGGCGGCGGCCACCGAGACGTCCTCGGCGCGCAGCGCGCCCAGCCGGCCCGCCGCAGCGGCCAGGTCTGGCACCAGGTCGGCCACCGACCAGGCACGCCGGTGCCGCAGCCGCGCGGCGGTCAGGTGGATCGCCAGCGGCAGGTAGCCGCAGAGCCGCACCACCTCGATCACCGCCTCCTGGTCCGGCGCCAGGTCGGGGCGGCCGGCGGTGGCGGTGAAGAGCGCGGCCGCCTCGTGCGGCGGCAGCACCCCGAGGGTGACCGGCAGCGCGTCGCCGAGCGCGGGCAGCCGGCGCCGGCTGGTGACCAGCACCAGGCTGCCGGGGGTGCCGGGCATCAGCGGGCGGACCTGCTCGCTGCTGCGGGCGTCGTCCAGCAGCAGCAGCATCCGCCGCCCGGCCAGCCGGCTGCGCCACAGGTTGGCCCGGGCGTCCAGGTCCGGCGGGATCTGCTGCGGGGAGACGCCGATGGTGAGCAGCAGCGCGGTGAGCGCGTCCGCGGGCTCCACGGCCGGGGTGCCGGGCGTGTGGGCGTGCAGCGGCAGGAAGATCTGCCCGTCCGGGAAGTCGGCGGCCAGCCGGTGCGCGGCGTGGATCGCGAGCGCGCTCTTGCCGACCCCGGGCATCCCGTCCACCGCGTGGATCCCGACTACCTGGCCGTCCGCGCCGTCGGCCCGGCAGGCGGCGAGCAGCCGCTCCAGCTCCTCGGAGCGCCCGGTGAAGCCGGCCACGTCCCTGGGCAGCCCGGCGCCGGCGGCCACCACCGCAGGCGCCTCGGCCGGCGCCGGGCGGACGGGCTCGGCGGTGCGCTGCGGCGGCACCATCGGCGGGGCGGTCGTGGCCTCGGCCCGCAGGATCTCCTGATGGGCGGCCCGCACGCTCGGCCCCGGTTCGATGCCGAGCTCCTCGACCAGGGTGCGGCGCAGCCGTCGGTGCACGGCCAGCGCCTCGGCCCGCTGGTCGGTGCGGTGCAGGGCCAGCATCAGCTGGCGGTGGAAGGACTCGCGCAGCGGGTGCTGGGCGGTCAGCCGGTTCAGCTCCGGGACCACCGCGTGCGGTCGGCCCAGCTCCAGCTCGGCGTCGATGAACCACTCCAGGCCCTGCAGTCGCAGCTCCTGCAGCCGCTGCACGTGCGGCAGCGCCTCCTCGGCGAGGGTCGGCAGATCCGACAGCGGGGTGCCGCGCCACAGCGCCAGCGCCGCGCCGGCCTGGCGGCTGACGCCCTGCCAGTCCTCCTGCCGGCGAGCGGTGCGGGCGGCGTCCAGCTGGGTGGTGAAGAGCCGGCTGTCCAGCTCCTCGTCGTCGACCTGCAGCAGGTAGCCGGGCGGCACGGTGCGCAGGCGGCCCCGGCTGCCGCGGTCGAGCAGCCGGCGCAGCTGGACCACGTGGTTGTTGAGCGAGGTCGGTGCGGTGGCCGGCGGGTGCTCGCCCCACAGTGCCGCGGTCAGCCGGTCCCTGGAGACCACCCGGTTCGGCTCCAGCAGCAGCATCGCCAGCAGGGCTCGGCACTTGGGCGAGCTGACCGGCAACGTGGCGCCGCCCTGCTCCTGGACCGTGAGCGGCCCGAGCAGGCCGAACCGCAGGCGGGGGCCGGTGCGCACGGGCTCGGCCGAAGCCAGGTCGGTCGAGCCAGGGGTGGGGGAAACGGCGTCTGCGGGCCCTTGTTGATGGTCCATTATCCGGATGTTACCCGCCCGTGAGCGGCCTCCGGCAGGCTCAGGGCAACCGAGCCCGGCCGGGTTGGTGCCCAACAGGGGAGGGCACCAGCCCGGCCGGTCTGCGCGGGCTCGCCCCGCCGTACCAGGGAAGGAACCGCCGATGGCTCTCCAGCCGTCCTCCGCCACGCCGTCCACCGACCGCCGTGCCCTGGTGCGGCGCGGCCGCGACACCGCCTGGACCTGACCCGGCACGGCCCCAGGCCTTGTCCGCCCAGGCCCCAGCACAATGCCTGGTACAACTCCCGGTGCAGCACGCCGACGCGCGGGCGGGCGCGGGTGCCGAGTGAGGCGCCGCCCGTCGGGTAAGTGTTGGGGACAGCAGGGGCCGTCGGGGCCCCGGAGCCGTGAGGGGTGAGGTCATGACCGACAACGCCGCAGAATTCGTCGTCGACGCGCTGGACCCGGAGGATCTGCAGGACCCGGAGGACCTGGAGTCCGGCGCGGACGAGCAGCTCTCCCCGCGGCGCGATCTGCCGCTGGCCGCCGCCGCCGATGTGGGCGACGCTTTCGAGCAGACCCGCCAGGTCCCGGTCGACGACGACGAGTACCCGCGCTGATCGGCGGCACACGGGGGTTGCCGCCGGTCAGCGCGTCGCCGCGTCGCCGCAGCTGAGCGCCGCGGCCGGCCTCAGACCCGCAGCGAGACCGGGTAGAGCCGCAGCCACCGGTCGAGCCCCAGCAGCAGCTCGGCCGCCGGCCGGGCCGACTGCGGATCGCGACCCGCCTCCAGCGCGGCGGCCACCGCCGCCGGGTCGGCCAGCGCCTGCCCCGGTGCCTTCGGATCGGCGGCCAGCGCGGCCAGCTCCGCGCGCAGCGCCAGCGGGTAGCCGGGATCCTGGGTGCTCGGGTAGGGGCTCTTCACCCGCTCGGTGATCTCCCTGGGCAGCACCTCGGCGGTCGCCGCCCGCAGCAGGCTCTTCTCCCGCCCGTCGAAGTTCTTCATCGACCACGGGGTGTTGAACACGTACTCCACCAGCCGGTGGTCGCAGAACGGCACCCGTACCTCCAGGCCGTTGGCCATGCTCATCCGGTCCTTGCGGTCCAGCAGGGCCCGGACGAACCGGGTCAGGTGCAGGTGGCCGACCTCCCGCATCCGCCGCTCGTGCGGATCCGCCACCGGCAGCTGCGGCACCTCGGCGAGCGCGGCGGCGTAGCTGTCGGCGATGTAGACCGGCAGGTCGAGCCGGGCGATCAGATCCGGATCGAGCAGGCTGTCGCGCGGGGCGGTGCCGGGCCCGCCGAGCCGCTGCACCGCGGCGGCGGCGAGCCAGGGGAAGGTGCCGCCGTACACCGACTCGCGCTGGTGGAACCAGGCGTAGCCGCCGAACAGCTCGTCCGCCGACTCGCCGGAGAGCGCCACCGTGGAGTGCCGGCGGATCTCCCGGAACAGCAGGTAGAGCGAGGTGTCCATGTCGCCGAGGCCGGTCGGCAGGTCGGCCGCGCGCAGCACCGCCTCGCGGTGCCGCGGGTCGGCGAGCGCGGCGGCGTCCAGCACGATGTCGCGGTGCTCGGCCGCCACGTGCTCGGCCAGCAGGTGCGCGAACGGGCTGTCGGGGGTGGGGCGGAACTCGTCGGGGCGGAAGTTCTCGGTCTGCCCGACGAAGTCCACCGAGAACGAGCGCACCGGACCCTTGCCGGCGGCCGCCAGCCCGCGCGCCGCCAGCGCGGTGACCGCGGAGGAGTCCAGGCCGCCGGAGAGCAGCGAGCAGAGCGGCACGTCGGAGATCAGCTGCCGGCGCACGATGTCGTCCAGCAGCTCGCGGACGGTGCCGATGGTGGTGGCCAGGTCGTCGGTGTGCTCGCGGGCCTCCAGCGCCCAGTACTGATGGTCCGTCAGGCCCTCGCGGCGGATCCGCAGCAGGTGTCCGGGGCGCACCTCGGCCATGCCCCGGTAGACCGCGTGGCCGGGTGTCCGGACCAGCGTCAGCAGCTCGCGCAGGCCGTCCAGGTCGACCACCGGGTCCACCGACGGGTGCGCCAGGATCGCCTTCGGCTCGGAGCCGAAGAGCACGCCGTCCGCGGTCCGGTGGTAGTACAGCGGTTTGACGCCCATCCGGTCGCGGACCAGTAGCAACTCCTCGCTGCGGGCGTCCCAGAGGGCGAAGGCGAACATCCCGTTGAGGTGGGTGGCGAAGTCGACGCCCCAGCGCAGGTAGGCGTGCAGCACCACCTCGGTGTCGCTGTGGGTGCGGAACCGGTGGCCGTACGCCGCCAACTCGGTGCGCAGCTCCAGGTGGTTGTAGACCTCGCCGCTGTAGGTCAGGGTGACCAGCGGCCGGCCGTCCTGCTCGACCGTCATCGGCTGGGTGTCGCCCTCGATGTCGATCACGGCCAGCCGGCGGTGCCCGAGACCCGCGTGCGTCGTCACCCAGACGCCGCCCGCGTCCGGGCCGCGGCAGGCCATCGTCTCGGTCATCGCGGCCAGCACCTCCTGCCGAGCGGTCAGATCCTGGTCGAACGCCACCCAACCGGCTATCCCGCACATGCGCAGTGCCTCCTCGCTGATCGTGCCGCTTCGTTCAGTGAGCGGTTCGTGACGCTACGCCCGGATGGCGTGCACGCGCCATGAGCAGACCGGAATTGGCCGAGATCGGGATGAGCAGTGTGGCTGTGCGAGGCGGGAGTTGCTGGGCGGGCGTACCACGCAGGGGCGGGCGTAGCGTGGATCGGGAGTGCCGAACGGGCATTCGCGTCGGCTCCGCTGACCCGTGGAGGTTGTCATGAGACTCAAGGACGAGCTTCCCACCGACCACCGGCTTGCCCAGGTCTACCGCTACGGCGCCGGCCTCGGTGGACTGCTGCTGCTGATCTGGGGCTGCTTCGGCGCGGCCGGCAACGCCGGCTACCTCTCCACCCACGGCAAGAACCTCGCCGGACTGTCGAGCAACGGCGCGCTCGGCGTGCTGTCCATCGTCTTCGGCGGCGTGCTGGTGATCGGCGCCGTGATCGGCGGCAACTTCGCCTCCTGGCTCAACATGACGGTCGGCACGATCTTCTTCCTGGCCGGATTCGTCGGGCTGATCGCGCTCGACAGTTCCTGGAACCACCTGGCCTTCCGGCTGGCCAACGTGATCTTCAGCTTCGCGTTCGGGCTGGTGATCGCCACCTTCGGCATGTACGGCAGAGTCAGCGGCCACCTGCCGCACGACAACCCGTACTGGCAGCAGCGCCACAGCGGCGAGCAGCAGCCCGAGGAGGAGATCGCGGGCCGCTGGCACGTGCCCGCCTTCAAGCAGGTGCTGCGACCGACGGTGCACCACTGAGACCGTTCGCATTCGGTAAGGAGCAGTGAGCCGCAACGGGGCCGGGCCCCTCGTAAGGTGCCGGTGGGCGCGTCGAGCGCGTCGCCGGCACCGAGCGGAGGGGCTTTCGTCATGACGAGCAGCGCGATGGGGAACGTGGTCGAGGCGTCGGCCGAGATCGGGGTGATCGGCGGGTCGGGTCTCTACGCGTTGCTGGACGAGGTCACCGAGGTCACCGTGGAAACGCCGTACGGAGCGCCCAGCGACTCGCTCTTCCTCGGCGCGATCGCCGGGCGCCGGGTCGCCTTCCTGCCCCGGCACGGGCGCGGCCACCGGCTGCCGCCGCACCGGATCAACTACCGCGCCAACCTGTGGGCGCTGCACGCGCTCGGCGTGCGCCAGGTGGTGGCGCCCTGCGCGGTCGGCGGCCTGCGCCAGGCGTACGGGCCAGGCACGCTGCTGGTCCCCGACCAGTTCGTCGACCGCACCTCGGGCCGGGTGCAGACCTACTACGACGGCCTGCCGCTGCCGGACGGCACGGTGCCCGAGGTGGTGCACGTCTCGGTCGCCGACCCCTACTGCCCGCCGGGCCGGGCCGCCGCGCTGGCCGCCGCCCGGACGCTGGCCTGGGAACCGGTGGACGGCGGCACCCTGGTGGTGATCGAGGGCCCGCGCTTCTCCACCCGCGCGGAATCGCGCTGGTTCAGCGCCAACGGCTGGTCGGTGGTCGGCATGACCGGCCACCCCGAGGCCGTGCTGGCCCGCGAACTGGGCCTCTGCTACACCTCGTTGGCGCTGGTCACCGACCTGGACGCGGGCGTCGAGTCCGGCGAGGGCGTCACCCACGCCGAGGTCCTGGAGGTCTTCGCGCGCAACGTCGACCGGCTGCGCGAGGTGCTCTTCGAGGCCGTGGCGGGGTTGCCGACGACCCGGGACTGCGTCTGCTCGCACGCCCTGGACGGCATGGCCACCGGGCTGCCGGGAGTCGGTGCCTGAAACCAGCGGGGGCCGGCGCCGGCCCCCGCGGATCGGTGTCAGGGATGCTCGCCCGCGCGCCGGCGCCGGCGGGCGAGGACCGTCCAGATGGTGGTGAGGACGGCGATGGCGGCCAGGACGAGCAGCCAGTTGCGCAGGTAGGGCAGTGGCAGCACGGTCGGGTTGCCGTTGTGCTGGCCGGCGCGCAGGACGGCCGGCAGGGCGACCGCCGTGACGGCCGCGGCCACGATCAGGCCGGTGCGGACCGGGGTGCTGCGGGCGACCGCGAGGCCGGCCAGGCAGACCAGCGGGAGCCACAGGCCGTCGTGCAGCAGCAGCCCGCCGACCGCCCAGCGCAGCACGTCGAACGGGTGGTCGGCGAAGTCGATGTAGTGGTCGGTGAGCACCCCGTAGAGGCCGAAGCCGGTCAGGGCCAGGCCGGCCACGATGAGCAGGGCGCGGAAGGTACGCATCAGATGACCTCGATCCGGGTGACCCACTTGGTCTGCAGGACGCCGGGGCGGTTGGGCGCGATGATCCGCGCCGGGTAGCCGTGGTCGGGGTCCAGCACCTCGCCGTTGACCCGCAGGGCGAGCAGGGTCAGCGGGTCGTGGGCGTAGCTGGAGGGCATCTCCATCACCCGGTACGGGCCGTCGGCCTCCAGCGAGGTGACCCGGAGCCCGGCGCCGGCGGGGGCGCCCGCCAGGTCCAGCAGGTCGCGGACCCGGACGCCGGTCCAGCGGGCACCGGCACTCCACCCCTCCACGCAGGCAATCGGCAAGTCGGCCGAGAACTGCGGGAGTTGCGACAGCTCGGCGAGCGAGAAGCGGAGCGGGCGCGGGCCGTCCACCCGCAACTGCCAGTCGGCGGGGGCGGTGGTGGTGCCGGCCTGCGCGGCGGTGCGGTTGACCGGCAGGCCCTGCGGGCCGATGTCGGGGCGGCGCGGGGCGAACAGGTCCAGGGTGCGCAGCCACGGGACGCTCTGCCCGGCGGTGGTGAGGGTGACCACGCCGACCGAGACGGTGACCGCGGTGAGGAAGCTCCGGCGCTGGGCCAGGCCGGGCCTGACGCGCCGCCAGTGCGCGGCGATCAGCGGGGCCTTGGCCGCGATGTGCAGCAGCAGCCCGCCGACCGCGAGCCAGGCCAGCCAGAAGTGCGTCTGTCGGAACGGGAACGGCCACGGGTACCACTGGAGCGTGTTGAGCAGACCCGTGAACAGCTCCAGCAGCATCGAGCCGACCAGCACGGCGATGCTCAGCCGCTCCAGCGCGTGCGGCACGCTGCGCACCGGCGGCCACTCGAAGAGCTTGGGGTACACCGTCCAGAGCTTGGCGCCGAGCAGCGGGATCGCGGCGATGCCGCTGATCACGTGTAGGCCCTGGGTGACCCGGTAGCCGTCGACGGGGCGGCTGGGCAGGTGGTCGCGCAGCCAGCCGGGCGGCTGCTGGAGCAGGTGGCTGAGCAGGCCGGTGAGGAAGCAGGTGAGCAGCGCGGCCCCGAGCCAACGGCCGATCACCACGGCGGTGCGGGGCTCGTGCAGGGCGGACCGGAAGGTCGGTAGTGGCGGGCGTCGGAGCAGATCCATGCCCACATGCAATCGCCGATCGGGCTCCCGTGGTCGGTGCGACGTGCTTACGGAAGTCCTACGACAGGACCTAGTCGGCGGGCTTGACCCAGTCGATGCGCGCAACGGCATGCGGCGGGAACGACACCCGGGACCCGTCCTCCCGGGCGACATGCACCCACCCGACGCCGTCGACACGGATGCTGCCCTCGACCGGCTCGCCGAGCAGCAGACCAGGGCTCGCGTACTCCGGCCGGTGGACCAGATGGACTATGCCGGGGTTCGCCTCGAGGCTTGCCATGACCCCGATTCTTCAAGCCGGTGCCATGGTCCGCCACCGGAGATCCGTCGGTCAGCTGATCACGGTGCGCCGCCACCTTGCCCTGCGGCTCAACTCGGCTCCGCGCCGGGGGAGACCCGGAGGGGCGAGGGCGCTCAGAACGGCTCGACGCCGCCGCCCTTGATCTCCAGCCGCAGCTCGCCGACCGGATGCCCGGTGGTGAGGAAGTGTCCGTCCCGGCCGCCGTGCGGTCGCAGGACGCCGGGCTGGTTGCGTGACAGCGCCCAGAGCCGGGCATCCTCCTCGGGGTGCTCGGTGCTGGGGCGGATGGTGCCGCGCCAACTCCACAGGTCGTTCTCGGGATGCATGGCGTACAGGTGCGCGTCGACCGCGATCTCCACGCCGCCCTGCCTCACGACGGCCGGGCCGTGGTAGCTCCTCATGAGTCCAGGCTACGGCGGCGGCCGCACACACACCGGCCCGGAGCGCGGCCCGGTGACCCGTAGGACCCTCTTACGGAAGTCCTACGGTTCCCGGGCGAACACCCCGCCCGCCGATCACGGGTGGCAGGGTGACGCTGTGCCCGCTCCCCGTTCCCCCTGGCTCACGCTCCCCGCGCTCGCCGCCGTGGCCGCGCTGACCGTCGCCCTCGCGCTCACCTTCACCACCGGCGGTACCCTCGGCCACCGCGCGCCGCTCACCCTCTGGTACCCGATCGACCTCGCGCTCTTCGCCGTGGCGATCCTCGCGCTGCGGCTGGTGCCGGCCCGGCTGCTGCCCGCCGTGGTGCTGGCGGGAGCGGTGGCCGTAGCCGCCAGCGGCCTGCTCGCGGCGCCGCGCACCAGCGACGACGCCTACCGCTACCTGTGGGACGGCCAGGTGCAGGCGGCCGGCCACTCCCCGTACGACTATCCGCCCGACGCGCCGCAGTTGGCCGGGCTGCGCGTCCAGGCGCCCGCGCTCTTCCCGCCGTCCGGCGACTGCGTCGGCTGGGACCTGCGCCGCGCCCCGGGCGGCTTCTGCAGCCACGTCAACCGCCCTGGCGTGCCCACCATCTACCCGCCGGTCGCCGAGTTCTGGTTCCTCGGCCTGCACCTGGTGGAGCACGGGCACGGGGTGCGCGCGGCCCAGGCCGGCGGAGCGCTGCTGGCGGTCGCCACCACCGCGCTGCTGCTGTTCGTCCTGCCGCCCGAGCGGCGACGGCAGGCGGCGCTCTGGGGCTGGTTCCCCGGGGTGGCGGTGTGGGCGGTGAACGACGCGCACGTGGACGCGCTCGGCGCGCTGCTGACGGTCGCCGGTCTGGCGCTCGCGGTCCGGGGCCGGGCGGTGGCCGGGGGAGCGGCGCTGGGCGGGGCGGCGGCGGTCAAGCTGATCCCGGCGCTGGTGCTGCCCGGGGCGATGGCCGGGCTGCTGAGCCGTCGCCCGAGCCGGCGCGACGCGCTGCTGCCGCTGGCCGCCGCCGGCGTCTTCGTCCTCGGCTACCTGCCCTACCTGCTGCTCTCCGGCCGCAAGGTGCTCGGCTTCCTGCCCGGCTACCTGCACGAGGAGGGCTACGACCAGGGCTCGGTGAACCGCTACGGGCTGCTGCGGGTGCTGCTGCCGGACTCGCTGGCGGCCCTCGGCGCACTGCTCGCGATCCTGGTCGCGGCGCTGGCCGTGCTGCGCTGGGGCGACCCGGCGCGGCCGTGGCGCGGCGCGCTGCTGGTCAGCGGGACGGCGCTGCTCGCGCTGACGCCCGACTACCCGTGGTACGGGCTGCTGGTGGTGGCGCTGGTCGGGCTGGACGGCCGGTGGGAGTGGCTGGCCGTGCCGGCCGCCGGACAGCTGCCCTACCTCTACGGCGGTCAGGCCCAGCTGCCCGCCTACGGGGCGGCGCTGGGCCTGGTGCTGGCCGGGGCGGTGCTGCGACGGTACGTCGGGACGGCGCTTCCGCCGGCCGGGGCGGTGCTGCGACGGTACGTCAGGACGGCGCGTCCTCCAGTCGGAAGCCGACCTTGACGGTCACCTGGAAGTGCCCGATCCGACCGTCCTCCACGTGCCCGCGCACCTGCTCGACCTCGAACCAGTCGATGTTGCGCAGGGTCTGCGCCGCGCGGGCCAGGGCGTTGCGGATCGCGGCGTCGGTCCCCTCGGGAGAGGAACCGACGATCTCGGTCACCCGGTAGGTGTGGTTGGTCATGGTGGCCTCCGTGGGCTGCGGTGGGCTGGGTGCAGCGGCGCGGGCGCAGCTGTCCTTCTCCTCCACCGTGACGCATCGCGCACCGCCTCGCGCGGCGGGCCGCCCGTCCCGGGGGCCCGCCGCGCACCTCACTCCGGGCGCCCGCCCGTCTGCGTCACTCCGCGCGTCGTAGCGCGACGAAGCAGCGCCCCGCCGAGCTCCACCGCTCCTCCTCGACCAGCCCCGCGCCCGCGGCGTACCGCAGCGTGGCGGCGGTGCCCAGCCGGGCCCAGTGGAACGGCGGCCCGCTGCCGCCCGCCGCGTCCTCCACCCGGACCATCACCCGCTCGTCCACCGCGCCGGGTTCCACCTCGGCGAGCAGCAGGCCGTCCGGGGCGAGCAGTTCGCCGACCCGGGTCAGCAGCGCGGCCGGGTCGCCGCCGATGCCGAGGTTGCCGTCGGCCAGCAGCGCGGTGCCCCAGCGGCCCTCGGCGGGCAGCCGGTCGAAGACCGAGCGGCAGAGCGCGGCGCCGCCCAGGTCCCGGGTGCGGGCCACCGCCGCGCCGGTCAGGTCGACGCCGAGCGCGGGCAGGCCGGCCGCCAGCAGTTCGGTGACCAGGCGCCCCGGGCCGCAGCCGATGTCCAGCACCGGGCGGCCCGCCGCCAGGCAGCGCAGCAGCAGCCCCCGGTCGGCGGCGTCCGGCGGCGCGCACCAGCGCTCCACCTCCAGCGGGTGCCGACCGCCGTCCGCGCGGCGCAGCCAGAGCGGGCCGCGCCCGGTCCGCATCGCCTCGGCGAACGGATCGTCGCACCAGGGGCGCTGCCTGACCTGAAGGTCCGTCATCAGGCGACCTCTGCCGTCCTGCTGACGCTGCGCCAGCTCGCGGCGAAGGCTCCGTGCGGGTCCAGTGCCGACACCGCCGCGGCATCGGCGGCGGTGTCCACGTCGTTCAGCTCCGGTAGTTGACGTACCATCAGCTCCGCCTCGGCCAGTCGCGCCAGCAGCGCCGCCCCGGTCCGTTCGGTCGACATCGGCACGCCGAGCAGCAGCTGCCGGGCCAGCGCCTGGCTCGGCCGCGCCAGCCCGAGCGCCCAGAACCCGCCGTCGGCCGCCGGGCCGAACCAGGCGTCCGCCCCGCTGCGCGCAGCCGCCGACAGCGGCTGCGCGAGGGTCTCGGCGCGCAGTTGCGGGGTGTCCATGCCGACCAGCAGCGCGGGCGCCCCGGGCGGGGCGTGTCCGAAGGCGGCCACCAGCCGCTCGTCCAGCCCGCCGCCGCACTGCGGCAGGACCTGCCAGCCGGGCGGCAGCAGATCGGCGACGGCCTCGGTGGGCCCGTCCAGCACCAGCAGCCGGCGTCCGGCCGGCACCGTGTCCAGCGTGCGCAGGGTGTCCGCGAGCGCGGCCCGGGCCAGCTCGGCCGCCTGCTGCGGGGTGCACGGCGGGCAGAGCCGGGTCTTCACCCGGCCGGGCAGCGGCGCCTTGGCGATCACCAGCAGGGTGGGCGGCGGCGCGGCCAGCACCGCGCGCATGTCGGCGATGGCCTGCCGGGTGCCGCGCACCGTGCCGGTCACCTTGGAGCGCCCGGCGCGCGGGTGGTAGTCCACGTCCACCTCGGCGATCCGCAGCCCGGCCGCGCCCGCCGTCAGCACCATCTCCAGCGGGTAGCCCGAGCGGCGGTCGCCCAGGCCCAGCGCCAGCAGGCGGGTGCGGCGGGCCGCGCGCATCGGGCCGAGGTCGTGCAGCGGCGCGCCGGTGCGGGCTCGCAGCCGGGCGCTGAGCAGCGTGTTGGCGAGCCGGGCGTGCGGCGGCCAGGCGCCGCGCGCGGTCGGTCGGCGGCGGCCGAGCACCAGGTCCGCCCGGCCGGCCAGCACCGGATCGACCACCCGGTGCAGCTGGGCCGGGTCGAGCGAGCCGTCGCAGTCCAGGAAGCAGACCAGCTCGGCGGTGGCCGCCAGCAGTCCGGCGTGGCAGGCGGCGCCGAAACCGCGGCGCGGCTCGCTGACCACCTGGGCGCCCAGCTCGCGGGCCAGCTCGGCCGAGCCGTCGCTGGAGCCGTTGTCCACGACCAGCGCCCGCCAGCCGGTCGGGATCCGGCTCAGCACCCAGGGCAGCGCCGCCGCCTCGTCCAGGCAGGGCAGCACCACATCGACAGAAGAAGGGGGGAGGTTCACGCTCCCACGCTAGGCAGCGCGGGGCCGCCGCAGCAGGTGGCGCGGCCTTACGGAAGTCCTACGGCCGCACACCCCGGGCTCGGGATGGTGCGGCGGGTCCCTATCCTCGGAGGCGTGACAGAGACTTCCCCACCCGCCCGGATCCTGGTGGTCGACGACGACCCGACCGTCGCCGAGGTGGTCGTCGGCTACCTGCAGCGGGCCGGCTACCGCGTCGACCGGGCCGCCGACGGCCGCGCCGCGCTGGTGCAGGCCGCGCAGGGGCGCCCCGATCTGGTGGTGCTCGACCTGATGCTGCCCGAGCTGGACGGCCTGGAGGTCTGCCGCCGGCTCCGGGTGGACGGCGGCGGCCCCGCGGTGGTGATGCTCACCGCGAAGGGCGAGGAGTCGGAGCGGATCCTGGGCCTGGAGCTGGGGGCCGACGACTACGTCACCAAGCCGTTCAGCCCGCGCGAGCTGGTGCTGCGGATCCAGGCGGTGCTGCGCCGGCACGGCGCGCCCAGCCAGGGCGCCGGTCGCGGACCGGTCCGGGCGGGCGATCTGACGCTGGATCAGCAGGCCCGCCGGGCCTTCCGAGACGACCGTGAACTCGCGCTGACCCAGCGGGAGTTCGACCTTCTGACCTTCTTCGCCAAGCACCCGGGGCAGGCCTTCGGCCGGGAGGAGCTGATGCAGAAGGTGTGGGGGTGGGACTTCGGCGACCTGTCCACCGTCACCGTGCACGTGCGGCGGCTGCGCGAGAAGGTCGAGGACGATCCTGCGGCGCCGGTGCTGATCAGCACGGTCTGGGGAGTCGGCTACCGGTTCGATCCGGCGGCCGCGGACAGCACCCCGGCAGCTGTGACCGACAACGCTGCCGACGGCGCGATCGCGAAGGACGGGGCGGCATGAAGGACCTGCTGCTGATCGCCCTCTTCGCCGCCCTGGGCGCGGGCGTGGCCGGAATGCTCGGCTGGCCCGCCGTGCGGCTGCTGCGCCGCCGCTCGGTGGCGCTCTCGCTCTTCGCGGTGACCGTGGTCACCGTGCTCGCGATGACCGCCGGCACGCTCGCGGTCGCCCAGGCGATGTTCCTCTCCCACCACGACCTCGGCGTGGTGATCACCGTGACCTGCATGGCCGCGGTGGTCTCGCTGGTGATGGCCGCCCTGCTGGGCCGGCAGGTGGTGGCCGGCAGCCGGGCGGTGACGCGCGCCGCGCGGACCGTCGGCAGCGCGGACGGCTTCGCCGCGCCGGTCGGCCCGCTGGGCACCGAGCTCGCCGAGCTGACTGCCGAACTGGCCGCCACCAGCGCCAGGTTGGCCGAGTCCCGGCAGCGCGAACAGGCGCTGGAGTCGTCCCGGCGCGAGCTGATCGCCTGGATCTCGCACGACCTGCGCACCCCGCTGGCGGGCCTGCGCGCGATGGCCGAGGCGCTGGAGGACGGCGTCGCTGACGAGCCGGCCCGCTACCACCGCCAGATCCGGACCGAGGTGGACCGGCTCACCGGGATGGTCGACGACCTGTTCGAGCTCTCCCGGATCCAGGCCGGCGCGCTGACCCTCAGCCTCGCCCGGGTCTCGGTCTACGACCTGGTGGGCGACGCGATAGCGGGCGCCTACCCGCTGGCCCGCGAGCGCGGGGTGCGCCTGAGCGGGGACCGGGTCGAGCCCGCCCCGGTCGAGGTGGACGGCCGGGAGATCACCCGGGTGCTCGGCAACCTGCTGATCAACGCGATCCGCTCGACGCCCGCCGACGGCGTGGTGGCGGTGGCCGCCCGGCAGCGCGACGGCCATGTGGTGCTCTCGGTCACCGACGGCTGCGGCGGGATCCCGGAGGCGGACCTGGCCCGGGTCTTCGAGACCGGCTGGCGCGGCGGCAAAGCCCGCACCCCCAGGCCGGTGCGCGACCCGGCGGCCGGCGGCGGGGCGGTCCAGCACCACGGGGACACCGGGGCCGGGCTGGGCCTGGCGATCGTGCGCGGCATCGTGGAGGCGCACGAGGGGCGGGCCTCGGTCTACAACGTGAACGGCGGCTGCTGCTTCGAGATCGCGCTGCCGGCGGCGCGGACCCCGGTCGCCTCCTGAGCCGGTCCGGCACACCGGTGCGGCGGCAGGGCTGGATCGACCACCCTGCCGCGCACGGGAGTTGACGGTGCGACAGACCCGATGATCCGTCAGATCACGGCAGGCGCGCGGCGCCACGCAGCGCCGCTGCCGCGAACTGCGCCACCCCGTCCTCGAAGCACACCGCCGGCCGCCACCCCAGCTCGGCGCGCAGCAGGCCGGAGTCCGCGGTGATGTGCCGCACGTCGCCCAGCCGGTACTCGCCGGTCACCACCGGTGCCGGGCCGCCGCAGGCGGCGGCCAGCGCGACGGCCAGGTCGCCGACCGTGTGCACCGTGCCGCTGCCGGTGTTGTAGACCCGCGAGCTGCCCGCCGGGCGCTCCCCGACCGCCCGCAGGGCCAGTTCGTTGGCGGCGGCCACATCGCGGACGTGGACGAAGTCGCGCCGCTGCCCGCCGTCCTCGAAGACCCGCGGCGGCCGGCCCGCGGCGAGCGCGGAGCGGAAGATCGAGGCCACCCCCGCGTACGGCGTGTCGCGCGGCATCCCGGGGCCGTACACGTTGTGGTAGCGCAGCGAGATCACCCGGCCGCCGCAGGCACGGGCCCAGGCGGCGGCCAGCTGCTCCTGGGCCAGCTTGGTCACCGCGTAGACGTTGCGCGGGTCGGGTGGTGCCTGCTCGCCGGCCAGTCCCGGGCGCAGCGCGGCGCCGCAGTGCGGGCAGGGCGGCTCGAACCGGCCTGCCCGCAGCTCGCGTTCGGCCCGCGGCCCGGGCAACACCGGGCCGTGCTCGGCGCATTCGTAGCGCCCCTCGCCGTAGACCACCATCGATCCGGCCAGCACCAGCCGGCGCACCCCGCCACGGGCCATCGCCGCCAGCAGCACGGCCGTGCCCAGCTCGTTGCAACTCACGTAGTCGGGCGCGTCGTCCAGGTCGAGCCCGAGGCCGACCATCGCCGCCTGGTGGCAGACCGCGTCCACGCCGCGTAGCGCCTGCTCCACCGTCGCCGGGTCGCGGACGTCGCCGTGGACGAACTCCACCTCGGCCGGCAGCGTGACGCCGGCCAGGCCGTCCGGGTGGACGGCGGGCAGCAGCGCGTCCAGCACCCGCACCCGGTGTCCGGCCCGCACCAGGCGGTCGGCCACCGCCGAGCCGATGAATCCGGCACCGCCGGTCAGCAGAATCTCCATGGCCTCGACGCTAGCGGCCGCACCGGCGCCGCCGGGCCTTCGGGCGCGCACCGTCAGACTCCCGTAAGCCGTCCGGTCCGGTGGCCGAAAAGTTCCCGGTTGCCGATGGGTTCACTCGAACTGGTGGTTGAGCGCCGATCGCCGACCGGCGCCCGCCGCTTCCCCTAGCGTCAGCCTGCCTCGCACACCGACAGGACCGACAGGGAGGGCCCGATGGCCACCGATCCGCTGAACTCGCTTGACCCGCTGAACTCGCCGGACCATGACGCCACGTCAGCCGAGTTACCGGGCCGAGCAGAACGCGGCCTGACCCGCCGCCGGCTGCTGGCCGGCTCCGCCGCGCTCGGCGGCGCCGCCTGGCTGCTGCGCGCGGTCCTCACCCCGGACGGTGCCGAGGCCGCCGGGGCCGACGGACCCACGGGCGCGGCCGCCGTTGCCGCACTCGCGACCCCGCCCGCCTTCCCCGCCGGGATCGAGCTCTACCGGCAGGCGTACGAGAACTGGGCCGGCGAGATCCACGCCGACCAGCTGTGGACCTGCACCCCGCACACCCCCGACGACGTGGTCACCCTCGCCAACTGGGCGCACGCGCAGGGCTGGCGGCTGCGCGCCCAGGGCTACCGGCACACCTGGGCCCCGCTCACCGTCGCCGACGGCACCCCGGCGAGCACCGCCGTGCTGCTGGTCGACACCACCGCCCACCTGACCGCGATCAGCCCCGCCGGCACCGCCGACGCGCCGGCCGTGCGTGCCCAGGCCGGTGCCGACCTGGAGAGCCTGCTGACCGAACTGGAAGGGCGCGGCCTCGGCGTCACGCACTGCCCGGCCCCGGGCGACGTGACGCTCGGCGGCGTGCTCGCCATCGGCGGCCACGGCACCGCCGTCCCCGTCGTCGGTGAGAACACACCGGCCGGCCACGGCTACGGCTCGGTCAGCAACCTGGTCACCGAACTCACCGCCGTGGTCTGGGACGAGAGCGCCGGCCGGTACGCGCTGCGCACCTTCGACCGCAGCGACCCCGACGCCGCCGCCTTCCTGGTCCACCTCGGCCGCTCGTTCGTCACCGAGGCGGTGCTGCGGGTCGGCGTCGACCACAACCTGCGCTGCCTCAGCCGGATCGACGTCCCGGCCAGCCGGCTGTTCGCCGCGCCCGGCGCCACCGGAGGCCAGGGTCTGGCCGACTTCATGGAGCAGAGCGGGCGGGTGGAGGCCATCTGGTTCGCCTTCACCGAGTTCCCCTGGCTCAAGTCCTGGTCCGTCACCCCCGAACAGCCGCTCTCCTCCCGCGCCGTCACCCAGCCCTACAACTACCCCTTCTCGGACAGCCTGCCGACCCCGGTCGCCACCCTGGCCGGCGAACTGGTCAGCGGTTCCTGGGCGTTGGCCCCCACCTTCGGCCGACTCCAGTACCTGATCGCCGCACTGGGCCTGACCGGCGACGTCACCGACGTGCTGCTCTCCGGCACCCTGCTGCAGGACCTGCTCAGCCTCGACGTGGTCACCCACCTGCTGGCCGGCGGCCTGCACTCCGACCTCTGGGGGCCGTCCCGCACCCTGCTGCACTACGTCCGGCCCACCACGCTGCGGATGACCGCCAACGGCTACGCCGTGCTGGCCCGCCGGGCGGACGTCCAGTGGGTGGTCAACCAGGTCACCACCGGCTACCAGACGCTGCTGACGCAGTACCAGGCGCGCGGCCAGTTCCCGATCAACGGCGCCGTCGAGATCCGCGTCACCGGCCTGGAGGACCCGTCCACCTGCGGTGTCCCCGGCGCCCAGGCGCCGCTGCTCTCCGCCATCCGGGCCCGCCCGGACCACCCCGAGTGGGACTGCGCCGTCTGGTTCGACGTCCTCACCCTGCCCGGCACCCCCGGCCTGCACCAGTTCGGCCGCGACCTCGAACAGCTGCTGCTCAGCACCTTCGACGGCACCCGCGCGGCCCTGCGCATGGAGTGGTCCAAGGGCTGGGCCTACACCGCCGACGCCACCTGGGCCGACCCCGACGTGCTCGGCCGGGTCATCCCCGACAGCTACCGCGCCGGCGGCGGGCCGGGCTGGGACACCGCCGTCGCCACCCTCGACCGGTACGACCCGGCCCGGGTGTTCGGCAACGCGTTCCTGGACCAGCTGCTGCGCTGACCTTCGGCGGCTCACCCGCCTGCCGCTGCAGGCCTGCCACCTGCGGACCGCCGGCGGGGACCGAGCACAATGTCCGCCATGAGTACCGAGCATCCCCCCGGCAGTACCCCGCACGACCTGACCGAACTGCTGCACAGCCGCCTCGATCGGATCGAGGCCCTGCTGGTCGGCGGTGCCGGTCCCGACCAGAGCGACACCGGCGCAGCCGCGGCGCCGCCGACCCGGCCGAAGCCGGTCTGGAACACCGAGACCGAGACCGAGCAGCGGTGGGCGGTGACCGTGGTGATCCTGATCGCGGTCGCCCTGCAACTCTTCCTGCCCGCTCGGCTCAGCATCCACCCGCGCTGGATGATGCCGGCCCTCGAGGTCAGCCTGCTGGTCGCGTTGGCCGCGATGAACCCGCACCGCCGCATCGACCGCAGCTCGCGCCTGCTGCGCGCGCTCAGCCTCGCGCTGGCGGCGGCGATCAGCCTGACCAACGGCTGGTCGGCGGTGAAACTGGTCCACGACCTGGTGCACGGCGGCGGTGGCACCGGCGCGCTCGCGCTGCTCGGCACCGGCGGCGCGGTCTGGGCGACCAACGTGATCGCCTTCGCCCTCTGGTACTGGGAGTGGGACCGCGGCGGCCCGGGCGCCCGAGCTCGTGCCACCGCCGACTACCCCGACTTCCTCTTCCCGCAGATGCAGCAGCAGGGTGTGGCCCCGGCCGACTGGGAGCCCGGTTTCCTCGACTACCTCTACGTGGCCTACACCAACGCCACCGCCTTCAGCCCGACCGACACCATGCCGCTCTCGCTCTGGGCCAAGCTGTTGATGATGCTGCAGAGCGCGGTCTCACTGCTCACCGTGGTGCTGGTGGTCGCCCGGGCGGTCAACATCCTGCAGTGACCGCCGCACGGGGGCGCACGGGTGGCGGTCGGCCTCGGCGTCCCGCTCATCCGCCGTCCGGGACGTCACGGTCGTAGCGTGAGAAGCGGCAGGTTTTCGCCGTCCGTGAGCGAGGAGCCGGCTGCGACGAGCCAGGTGAGGTGAGCCATCCAGGTTCCAGAGCTGGCGGAAGGAGGTCGGCTGCGGTGATCACGCGAGTGCGCCTGCCCCACCGGCACCGGGCGGGCAACCCCGATCCGGGTCCGACGCGCCAGCCGCCGACCTCCACACCGCCGCCGAGGCCCAGCTGGACCCGGTGGCTGCTGCCGCTGGCCGCGGCCATCACGGTGCTGCTGATCGTCTTCTCCCGCACCACGACCGGCCCCGCCACCACCTCGTACTCCTACACCGACTTCGTCGGCCAGGTGACCTCGGGCCAGGTGCAGTCGGTCAGCATCAACGACAAGGGTGCGGTGAGCGGGAACCTCAAGGACGGCAAGAAGTTCACCAGCCAGCTGCCGACCGCGCTCGACACCACCCAGGTCACCCAGCAACTCCAGTCCGAGCACGTGCAGATCACCGGCACCCAGAGCAGCAGCGGAAGTTCCGTCCTCTCCGTGCTCTTCCTCTTCCTCCCGCTGATCCTGATCGTGGGCTTCCTCCTGTGGTCCGGCCGCCGGGCGGCGAAGTCGCTGACCGGCGGGCTGAGCACGATCGGCCGCTCGCGCGCGAAGATCATCGAGGCGGAGCGGCCCAGCACCGGATTCGACGACGTCGCGGGCTACCAGGGCGTCAAGCAGGAGGTCAGCGAGATCGTCGACTACCTGCGCAACCCCGGGCGCTACCTCGTGGTCGGCGCCAAGGGACCACGCGGCGTGATCATGGTCGGGCCGCCCGGCACCGGCAAGACCCTGCTGGCCCGCGCGGTCGCCGGCGAGGCCGCCGTGCCGTTCCTCTCGGTGACCGGCTCGGGGTTCGTCGAGATGTTCGTCGGCGTCGGCGCCTCCCGGGTCCGCGATCTGTTCGACGAGGCGCGCAAGCGGGCGCCGTCGATCATCTTCATCGACGAGATCGACGCCGTCGGCGCCCGGCGCGGCGGCACCACCAGGCTCGGCGGCAACGACGAACGCGAGCAGACCCTCAACCAACTGCTCGCCGAGATGGACGGCTTCGACCAGAGCACCGGAATCGTCGTACTGGCCGCCACCAACCGGCCCGAGTCGCTCGACCCGGCCCTGTTGCGCCCCGGCCGCTTCGACCGCCAGGTCACCGTGCCGCTGCCCAACCAGGCCGAGCGGGCGGCGATCCTGGCCGTCCACGTGCGCGGCAAGAACCTGGCGCCGGACGTCGACCTGGACGTCGTCGCCCGTGGCACGCCCGGCTTCTCCGGGGCCGACCTCGCCAACCTGGTCAACGAGGCCGCGATCAACGCCGTGCGCGCCGACCGCATCACCATCACCGCCGGGGACCTGGACACCGCCCGGGACCGGGTGCTGCTCGGGCGCCGGGAGTCCTCCAACGCGCTGCTCCCCGACGAGCGCCGCGCGGTCGCCGTGCACGAGTCCGGGCACGCCCTGGCCGCCGCGCTCTGCGAGCACGCGGACCCGGTGGCCAAGGTCACCATCCTGCCCTCCGGCATGACCCTCGGCGTCACCGAGCAACTCCCCGAGGCCGAACGGCACCTGTACAGCGAGAGCTACCTCACCGACCTGCTCACGGTGCGGCTCGCCGGCCGGGCCGCCGAACTCGTCGTCTTCGGCGAGGGCTCGACCGGCGCGGCCGACGACCTGGCCGGCGCCACCCAGATCGCCACCCGGATGGTGCGCGAGTTCGGCCTCTCCGCCGTGCTGGGACCGGTCGGCTACGCCTCCCAGGTGCCGCACCACCTCGGTGAGGGCCCGGAGGACCTGCTCGGCCGGCCGTACGCCGAGCAGACCCAGCGGCGGGTGGACGAGGAGGTCGCCCGGCTGCTGCGGGAGGCCGCCGACCGCAGCAGTGCCCTGCTGCGCGCCCACCGCCCGGCGCTGGACCGGCTGGCCGAGCTGCTGGTCGCCGAGGAGACGGTGGACGGCAGGCTGGTGCTGGAGATCCTGCGCCAGGAACGGCCGCCGGCCGCTGAGCCCCAGCCGGCCGCTGAGCCCCCGCCGGCCGCTGAGCCGCCGCAGGCCGGCGGCCGGAGCGAAAGCTGACGCCGGCTTCGTGCGCGGCCGTCGCGCTGTCCCGGCCGGCGCTCGCGGGCCGGGTCAGCCGCAGGGCACCACCGCGACGGGGCAGGGCGCGTGGTGGACCACGGCGTGGGCGACCGGTCCCAGGTGCTCGCCGACCGGCAGCTGCCGGGGATGCCGGCCGATGACCACCAGGCCGGCGTGCGGCACCGCCTCCAGCAGCGCCCACCCGGCGCTGCCGAGCAGGACCTGCTCCACGACCTCGACCTGCGGGTACTTCTCCCGCCAGGGCCGCATCAGGTCCGCCAGGGCCTGCGTCTCGGCCTCCGTCAGCTGCGTGTTGAGGTCCATGGCCACCGGGAACGCCGAGGGCCCGTAGCTGGCCACCGGGCTCCACGCGTGCACCGCGTGCAGGCCCACCGAGCGCTCGGCGGCGGCCTCGAAGGCGAACCGGACGGCGGCGTCGCACGGGCGGCCGAAGTCCACGCCGAGGGCCACCGGCCGCTCGTCGTCCGGGCCCGCCGGCCGACCGTCGGGCCCTTCGCCACCCGCACGGACCAGCACCACGGGACAGCCGGCCTGGCCGAGCACGCTCTGGCTCACCGAGCCGAGCAGGAAGCCGCGCAGACCGCTGAGGCCGCGCGAGCCGAGGACCAGCAGGCCGGCCTGCCCGGACGCCGCGGTCAGCACCGCGGAGGGCCGGTCGTCGAGGACCTGGGTCGCGGTGATCTCCGCCTCGGGATGCCCGGCGCGGAGCTCCGCCGCCACGTCGTCCAGCAGCCGCTGCCCCTGGTCCTTGGCGTCCTGGTCGGCCGGTTTGCCGAGGATCCGTGGCGGCCACACCTGGACGAGCGTCAGGGGACGCCCGCTGCGTCGAGCCTCGCGGGCGGCCCAGTGCGCCGCCGCAAGGCTCTCGGCGGACCCGTCGAGTCCGGCGACGATCGATCGATGCACGATGGCTCTCCCAACCAGAGCGGTCGGCGCGGATACCGACGCCTCCGTACCAGAATCCACGCGCGCCGCGCGGTTCGCACGGGGCCCGTGGCATCCCGCGCCCGGCGGCGCCGGGTGAGGGATGCTGACAGAGGTGGGCCTGATCCCACCGCCCGGACAGTGGCGCCAGGCAGCAGGAGGGACCATGTCGCAGAACACGCCGGGTCGAACCACCGGCACCGAGCGGGTCATGGGCGAGGAACTGGCGGAACTGGCCAAGTGCGCCGTCGGGCTCATGGAGCGGGAGGGGATGTCCAGGCCGGACGCGATCGAGGCGGCCCGGCGCGCGGTGCCGCACGGCGCCGAGCACACCGCCCGCTCGATCGACCTGTGGGTGGACGCCGAACTCCCGACCCCCGACCCCGACCGGGCGTCGGCCGCACCACCCCCCGGGCACCCGGCGTGGCTTCCCGAGGCACCGCCGGTGGCGGCCGAGTCGGGCCCGGGCGACGTGGGCCGCCGGCTGACGCAGCGGCGCGAGGAGCTCGGGCTCAGCCGTGCGGAGGCCGCCGAACGCGCGGGCATGGCCCCCAGCTACCTGGAGTACCTGGAGACCCGACCCGCCGAACTCGACCCCGGCACCCTGCTGCGGCTCGCCGGTGCGCTGGAAACCTCCGAGTCCGAACTGCTCGGCAGCGGCGGCCTGGAGCTGCCGCCGGGGCGCGCCGAGCCCGCCGACCGGCCACACCTGGAGGAGCTCGACCCGGCCGACTGCTGGGCCCACCTCTCGGACCACGGCATCGGCCGGATCGCGTACTCCACCCCGGTGGGCCCGGTCGTGCTGCCGGTGAACTACCGGGTCCGGGACGGTGCCGTCCTCTACCGGACAGCAGCAGGCAGCGCGCCCTCGCGCGCGGCGGGGCGGCGGATCGCCTTCGAGGTCGACCATCTGGACGAGACGCTGAGCCGGGGCTGGAGCGTGCTGGTGATCGGCTCGGCGGAGCAGATCTTCGACGCCGAGCGGCCCGGCGGCTCGACGGCGGGCGCGGGCCCCACGCCCTGGCCCGGCGGCAAGCGCGACGTGTGGATCCGGGTGGACCCCGAGCGGATCAGCGGCCGCTCCATCCGGACCTGACGGGCTGACGTACACCTGGAAGGGGAAGACGATGGCGCGACGACAGGTGGCCGGAGCCAGGGTCGTGGTCGGCGTCGACGGCTCCGAGCAGTCCAGACGCGCGCTGCGCTGGGCGCTGCGCTACGCCGGGCAGGCCGACGCGATCGTGGAGGCGGTGCTGGCCTGGCAGCCGCCGTTCTCCGGGCAGGGTGGCACGGTCCCGGCGGCGGAGCAGGCGAAGCTCGGCGAACTCGCCGTCCAGGCCCTGGCCGAGAACGTGGCGAAGGTGGCCGGGGAGCGGCCCGCGGTCGAGATCCGCCGCCGGGCCGAGGAGGGGACCGCGGCGCAGGTCCTGCTGCGCGCCGCCGCCGACGAGGACGTGTCGCTGCTGGTGGTCGGTCACCGCGGGGCCGGCGGCTTCACCGGGGCGCTGCTCGGCTCGGTCGGGCAGCACTGCGTCCAGCACGCGGCCTGCCCGGTGGTCGTCGTCCGCGGCGATCGCGGCACCATCACCGATCCCACCGCCGGCCGCGCGGACACCTTCCAGAGCACTCCCGAGGACACCGTCATGAGCACCACTGCGAACGCCGCTTCGAGCGCCATTTCGAACACGGCCGAGAACGCTCCCGAACAGCACGCCGGGGTCGCACCGCCCGCCCCCGGCGCCCCCGCGCCGCAGGTCTGGCCCTCGCTGCGGGCCAACGACGCCCGCGGGCTGATCCGCTTCCTGGCCGAGGCGTTCGGCTTCGAGGAGGTGGTGGTCTACGGCGAGGGCGACTTCGTCGAGCACGCCCAGCTCGCCTGGCCGCTCGGCGGCGGCCTGATGCTCGGCTCGGCCCGGCAGAACCCCGGCGGTGCGTGGCAGCCGCAGCCGGGCTCGTTCGCCTGCTACGTGGTGACCGACCGGCCGGACGCGCTGCACCAGCGGGCCAAGGCCGCCGGCGCCGAGATCGTCAGCCCGCCGCACACCACCGACTACGGCTCGCGGGACTTCTCGGCCCGGGACCCCGAGGGCAACCACTGGTACTTCGGCACCTACCGCGGCGAGCCGCGTTCCCCGAAGGAGTGAATCGCACGGCTGAGCGGAAATAGCGGGGCGCCCGGGGGAGCTGTGCACCGTGGAACCCGAAGGTGGTCGACCTGACGGGTGGTGCCTGATGGAGGTGGCAGTGCGATGAGCGCACAGCAGAGCGGCGAGTACCGGATCGAGCACGACTCGATGGGCGAGGTGAAGGTCCCCGCCGCCGCGAAGTGGCAGGCGCAGACGCAGCGCGCGGTGGAGAACTTCCCGGTCTCCGGCCAGCGCCTGGGCCGGGCCCACATCGCCGCGCTGGCCCGGATCAAGGCCGCCGCCGCCAAGGTCAACGCCGAGTTGGGCATCGTCGAGGCCCCGGTGGCCGAGGCGATCCGGCAGGCCGCCGCCGAGGTGGTCGAGGGCCGCTGGGACGCGGAGTTCCCGGTGGACGTCTTCCAGACCGGCTCGGGCACCTCCTCCAACATGAACACCAACGAGGTGCTCGCCACCCTTGCGGGTGAGCGGCTGGGCCGGCCGGTCCACCCCAACGACCAGGTGAACGCCAGCCAGTCCTCCAACGACGTCTTCCCCTCCTCGATCCACATCGCCGCCACCGCCGCCGTGACCGAGGACCTGCTGCCCGCTCTCGACCAGCTGGCCGCCGAGCTGGAGGCCAAGGCGGCCGGCTTCGCCACGGTGGTCAAGGCCGGCCGCACCCACCTGATGGACGCCACGCCCGTCACCCTCGGTCAGGAGTTCGGCGGCTACGCGGCGCAGGTCCGCTACGGCCAGGAGCGGCTGCGGGCCACCCTGCCCCGGGTCGCCGAACTGCCGCTGGGCGGCACCGCCGTGGGCACCGGCATCAACACCCCGCCCGGCTTCTCCGCCGCCGTGATCGCCGAGCTGGCCCGGTCCACCGGGCTGCCGCTGACCGAGGCCCGCAACCACTTCGAGGCCCAGGGCGCCCGGGATTCGCTGGTCGAGCTGAGCGGCCAGCTGCGGACCGTCGCGGTCGGCCTCACCAAGATCGTCAACGACCTGCGCTGGATGGCCTCGGGGCCGCGCACGGGCCTTGGCGAGATCAACCTGCCCGACCTGCAGCCGGGTTCCTCGATCATGCCGGGCAAGGTCAATCCGGTGATCCCCGAGGTGGTCGCGATGGTCGCCGCCCAAGTCGTGGGCAACGACGCCACCGTGGCGATGGCCGGCGCCAGCGGCAACTTCGAGCTGAACGTGATGCTCCCGGTGATCGCCCGCAACCTGCTCGAGTCCATCCGGTTGCTGGCGAACGCGGCCCGCCTGCTGGCCGACCGCACGGTGGCCGGCATCACCGCCAACGTCGAGCGGGCCCGCGAGTACGCCGAGTCCTCGCCCTCCGTGGTCACCCCGCTCAACCGCTACATCGGCTACGAGGAGGCCGCGAAGGTCGCCAAGCAGGCACTGGCCGAGTCCAAGACGATCCGTCAGGTCGTCCTCGAACGCGGCTATCTGCAGCGCGGACTGCTGACCGAGGCCCAGCTCGACGAGGCCCTGGACGTGCTGCGGATGACCCACCCGTAAGAGAGGGCCGGTGCCCGGCGGCGCCCGTCCGCACGGCCGCGCCCGCGCGGACGGGGTCCGTGCGACGGGGCCGTGGTACGGGTACGGTCGGATCCAGACCGGCCGGGCCAGCACGGCCGGGCAGCGAGGAGGCGCAGCGATGACCGAGGCAGCGGCCGGCGGGGCGGACGCGAGCGGCGTGGCGAAGGGCGCGGCGGTGCGCTGCGTGCCGGCGCTGCCGAGTTGGGTCAGCCTGATGACCGCCGACCTGGACGCCGCCACCGAGTTCTACGGAGCGCTGCTCGGCTGGTCCTTCAGCCCGGGCCCGCATCGCTGGGGCCCCTACAAGCGCGCGATGGTCGACGGTGTGGCGGTGGCCGGGCTGGGCTCCTCGGTCGACCTCCAGCTGCCGGTCGCCTGGACCAGCTACTTCGGCACCGAGGACGCCGACGCGATCGCCGAACGGGTCCGTGCCCGCGGCGGCACGGTGGCGGTGGGCCCGCTGGGCTTCGACGCCGGTCGGCTGGCGATCGCGTCCGACCCGGCGGGCGCGCCGTTCGGCATCTGGGAGGGCCCGAGGGACTCCGGCCCGGTGCACAGCACGATCCCCGGCGCGCCGGTCTGGATCGAGTTGCGCACCACGGACGCGTTCGCCGCCGCGCTCTTCTACGGCGAGGTCTTCGCCTGGGACAACCGCGACCCGAAGGACCTGGAGGTCCGCTGGGAGCACGACCGGGTGGTGCTGCGCACCGGCGGGCGCAGCGTGGCGGCGCTCGCCGTGGCCACCGACCCCGAGGCCCGGCCGACCTGGAACGTCTACTTCTCGGCCGCCGACGCGGACCGGGCGGTGGAGCTGGCCGACCGGCTCGGCGCCGACGTGCTGGGCGAGGTGCTGGACACCCCGTACGGGCGGGTGGCACACCTGCGTGACCCGCAGGGCGGGCGGTTCTCGCTGATCAGCCGCCCGGCGGCGAGCTGACCTGTCGGCCACGGACCGCGCTTCGGGGCGACGCGGTTCGGGGCGACGCGGTTCGGAGTGCCGTGGTTCGGGGAGCCGTGGTTCGGGGTGCCGCCGTTCGGGCGAACCCTGGGCTGGACCCGTTTGCCAGTGGCCGGCCCGGGTACCGCTCGGCTCACGATCCTTCAAGATCAACGAGCCGAGGAGGCAGGATGGAACGCGATGTCACCACCCCGGGCGAGCCGGGCCACCGCAACGAGCAGGTGCGGAAGCAGATCGCCGTCGAGGAGGTGGAACCCGTAGACGACACCGAGCAGTACGCGATCCTGGGCGAGGACTGACGGCCCGCCAGGCTCTTGCCTGACGGACCGTCGGCTCGATCTCACCCCTGTGCCACCCACACCGTGGTCGCGTTGCAGAACTCGCGGATCCCGTGCCCGGACAGCTCCCGCCCGTAGCCGGAGCGGCGGACTCCGCCGAACGGCAGCGCCGGGTGCGAGGCGGTCATCCCGTTGAAGAAGACGCCGCCCGCCTGGATGTCGCGGACGAAGCGCTCCTGCTCGGCCGCATCGGTGGTCCAGACGTTGGAACTCAGGCCGAACGGCGTGTCATTGGCCAGCCGCACGGCGTGCTCCAGGTCGTCGGCCCGGTAGAGCGTTGCGACCGGGCCGAAGGCCTCCTCGTGGTGGATCCGCATCTGCTCGGTGATCCCGCTGAGCACGGTCGGCGGGTAGTACCAGCCCTCGCCCAGTCGGTCGGGCACCTCCACCTCGCACTCCATCTCGGCCCCCAGCGCCAGCGCGTCCGCGACCAGCTCGCTCAGCTCGTCGCGCCCCTGCCGGGTGGCCAGCGGCCCGACCTCGGTGGCCTCGTCCATCGGGTCGCCGATCCGCAGCGCCACCATCCGCGCGGTGAAGGCGATCCTGAACTCCTCGTACACCGCGGTGTGCACGATGAACCGCTTGGCGGCGATGCAGGACTGCCCGTTGTTCTGCACCCGTGCGGTGACCGCCGTGCGGGCGGCGGCCGCGATGTCGGCCGAGGGCAGCACCACGAAGGGGTCGCTGCCGCCCAGCTCCAGCACCGTCTTCTTCACCTCGTCGCCGGCCACCGCGGCCACTGCCCGTCCCGCGCCCTCGCTGCCGGTCAGCGTGGCCGCCGCCACCCGGTGGTCGCGCAGCACCTCGGCCACCGCGCCGGACTCGATCAGCAGGGTCTGGAAGCAGCCGTCCGGGAATCCGGCGCCGCGGAACAGATCCTCCAGGTAGAGCGCGGTCTGCGGGACGTTGGAGGCGTGCTTGAGCAGCCCCACGTTGCCCGCCATCAGGGCCGGTGCCGCGAACCGGATCACCTGCCAGAGTGGGAAGTTCCACGGCATGACGGCCAGCACCACCCCCAGCGGCCGGTAGCGCACCCAGGCCCGGGCGGCCCCGGCGTCCGCCACGTCCTCGGCCGCGGGGTGCTCGTCGGCCAGCAGGGCGGGGGTGCGCTCGGCGTACCAGCGCATCGCCTTCGCGCACTTGGCGGCCTCCGCACGAGCGGCGGTCAGCGGCTTGCCCATCTCGGTGGTCATCAGCCGGGCGATCGTCTCCCGGTCGGCGTCCAGCAACTCGGCGGCCCGGCGCATCAGCTGCGCCCGGTGGGCGAAGTCGGTCAACCGGTACTGCTGGAAGGTCTGTTCGGCCCGGGCCAGTCGTTGCTCGACGGCGGTGGCCGGGTAGGGTTCGAAGGTCCGCAGGGTCTTTCCGGTCGCCGGGTTCACGGTCGCGATCGCCATCGGTCGCCTCCTGGGTGCGGGGGCGCGGGCATCGGGCCCGGCCCGCTCGCGTCGAGCCTAGGGCCTGTCCGGCCGATCTTGTCGGCTGCGACACCAGCGGCTGACGCCGCGGGGCGGACAGGCCCTGGGCCTTCTCGTGCGGATCCGGTCGGATCAGCGCGCGGACCCCGGGGGTACGGCCGTGCGCGCCCATCGGACAGGATGGACCCGACCCGATGGAGGAAGAGGCCGACATGAACCTGTCGTTCGAGACGCCGCCGCCGTACGACCTGGGGCCGGACCCGGACCTCGGCGGCCGGCTGCGAGAGCTGGCCGAGTACGGGGACCGGGTCGTCCACCTCGGGCCGGACGACGGTCGGGGCCACGGGCAGCTCTGTTGGGACGTGTTGGCCCCCACCGGTCTGCTCGCGCCGCACTGCGGGGACTGCGAGCACGGGCACGGTGGCCCGAGCAGCCCCGAGCAGGTGGGGTCCGCGCTGAGCAGGCGCATCCCGCCGCCGGAGGCGCCGCCGTGGATCGCCGCTACGCTGCTCCGCTCCCTCGCCTACACCCACGGCAGCGTGGACGGCCCGCTGCGCCCGCTGGCCGACGCCGTCGCCGGGGCGCTGGTGACACTGCTCGGTCCGGATGCCGACTGGCGCGCCAACGGCTTCGCGGCCTACTGGGAAGGCAATGGTGGCAAGCGCTCCTGGACGCCGGTCACCGAAGCCACCTTCGACGCGGCCGTGGTCGGCATCGGCAACGGCCATGCCGTGGTGATCGTCGCCACCGACGAGGACTGAGGCGGGCCGCACGGCCCGGGCCCCCGGCGGCACCGCGCGGGTGCATGCTGGGGGCATGCCCGAGGGTGACTCCGTCTTCCGCACCGCAGCCCAGCTGCACCAGGCCCTGGCCGGACACCGGCTGACCACTGCCGAGCTGCGGGTCCCGGCGCACGCCACCGCCGACCTGACGGGTCGTCAGGTGTACGAGGTGGTACCGCGCGGCAAGCACCTGCTGACCCGGTTGGAGGGCGGGCTGACCCTGCACACGCACCTGCGGATGGACGGCCGCTGGCAGCTCTACCCCGCAGGCGAGCGGTGGACCGGCGGCCCCGCGCACCAGATCCGCGCCGTCCTCGGCACCACCACGCAGACCGCGGTCGGCTACCGGCTGCCGGTGGTGGAACTGCTGCGCACCGCAGACGAGGCCGAGGCGGTCGGCCACCTGGGCCCCGACCTGCTCGGCGCCGACTGGACGGCCGACAGCGCGGGGGAGGCGGTGCGGCGGCTGTCCGCCGCACCCGAGCGGCCGACCGGCGAGGCGATGCTCGATCAGCGCAACCTGGCCGGGATCGGCAACGTGTACGCCAACGAGCTGTGCTTCATGGCGGGGGTGACCCCGTGGACGCCGTTCGGTGAACTGCCCGCCCCCGAGCGCCTGGTGGCGTTGGCGCACCGGCTGCTGTACGCCAACCGGTTGCGCCCGGGGCACGTCACCACCGGTGAGCCGCGCCCGGACCGCAGCCACTGGGTCTACGGTCGGGCGGGGCGGCCCTGCCGGCGCTGCGGTGCCCGGGTCCGAACGGCGCGGCAGGGGGTCGAGCCGCAGCAGCGGGTGGCGTTCTGGTGCCCGAGCTGCCAGCGCGGTCCGAGCCCGGCCGACGGTTGACCCAGAGCCTGACCCGGGACTCAGGTCGCGGAGCCCGCCGCGGCGCCGGTGACCAGGTCGGCGCCCCAGCGCTCGATCGCGCTCGCCAAGTCGAGGCCGCGCAGGCCGTGCTGCTCGTCGTCGGTGGGCCAGTCCTCGCGCGGAACCCGCCACATCACCTCGAACTCGTTGCCGTCGGGGTCCTTGGCGTAGAACGACTTGGAGACCACGTGGTCGGTGGCGCCGACCAGCGCGCCGCGCTCGGTCAGCTTCTGGCCGATCTCGGCCAGCTCGCCCAGCGTGCCGACCTCCCAGGCCAGGTGGTAGAGCCCGACCCGGCCCTGCTGCGGGCCCGGGGCCTGGGCGCCGACCGCGAAGAGCCCGAGGTCGTGGTCGTTCAGGCTGTCGGGCGAGCTGAGGAAGGCGGCCCGGCCCGGCATCTCGACGTCCACCCGGAAGCCGAGGACCTCGGTGTAGAAGGCGACGGCGCGGGACACGTCGCGGATGTAGAGCACCGCGTGGTTGAGGCGGCGGACGGGCATGGTGATCCCTGCCTTTCGGGGTGAACCTTCGCAGTGGGGCTGCGGGGGTGTTCGAGTGGTCGGGGCTGCGTGATCGGGGCTACGTGATCGGGGCTGCGTCAGGCGTGCTCGGGCTGCAGGACCAGGCCGTGGCCGAGGGTCTGCGCCGTGCCCCGGGCCTTGGTGCGCAGGTAGTGCAGGTTGCTGGGGGAGGCGTGCACCCCGGTCGGCACCCGGCGGGTGATCGTGATGCCGAGCGCGCCGAGTTGGGCGGCCTTGGCGGGGTTGTTGCTCAACAGGTTGACTCTGGGCGCCCCCAGAGTGTGCAGCATCTGGGCGGCCGCGGTGTAGTCGCGGGCGTCCTCGGGCAGGCCGAGGGCGGCGTTGGCGGCGTAGGTGTCGAGGCCGCCGTCCTGCAAGGCGTAGGCGTCGAGCTTGTTGTAGAGGCCGATGCCACGGCCCTCCTGGCGCAGGTAGAGCAGGTAGCCGCCGTGCTCGGCGATCTGTTCCACCGACTCGCGCAGCTGCGGGCCGCAGTCGCAGCGCGCCGAGCCGAACACGTCGCCGGTCAGGCACTCGGAGTGCACGCGCACCAGGGGAGCGGCGGTGGCCCGCGGGTCGCCGAGGCCGAGTGCGAGGTGCTCGGCGCCGTCGGCGAGGTCGTGGAAGGTCACCACATCGGCCTCGACGCGGAAGCCGTCACCGAACCGCAGTGGCACCCGGACCCTGGTTCGCACCCGGGCGGGCGGCGGTAGGGTCGGGACGGATGGAGCGGGACTGGTCATGGAGGGTCTCCGCAGAAGTAGTTCAAATTTGAAGCCCAATGCCACGGTACCTCACCCGGGCGGCACGCTTCAAATTTGAACAATACGGATACGCTTGGACGCATGGCAGAGACCCGGTGGCTCGACGAGCAGGAGATGGCGGCCTGGCGCGGCTTCATTGCGGCGAGCAGCCTGGTGGCGCGTCGGCTGGAGCAGCAGCTGAAGGACGACTCCGGGCTCTCGCACACCCAGTACGAGATCCTGGTGCACCTCTCCGCCGTCCCCGAGGGTGAGCTGCGGATGGCCGAGCTGGCCGACCGGGTGGTCACCTCGAAGAGTGGACTCAGCTACCAGGTCGCGCAGTTGGAGAAGGCGGGGCTGGTCGGGCGGCGGTCCTGTCCGAGCGATGTGCGCGGGGTCTTCGCCTGCCTCACCGAGCGCGGGCGCGAGGTGCTGCGTGCTGCGGCGCCCGGGCACGTCGGGGCGGTGCGGGCGGCGCTGATCGACGTGCTGGACCGCGAGCAGCTCGCGGTGGTCGCCGAGGCGCTGGGTGAGGTGGCCCGCCGACTGCGCGACTGACGGGCGGGCCGGGCGGGCTCACGGGGCTCGGATGGGCCGGTGGGTGAACGCCCGGTGGCGCGATCGGGTCTACGCGGGTCCTGGTGGGCCTCCTCTCGCTGACGAGACGTCAGTTCTCTAGCGGGGTCGGCGGGTTGGCCGCTACGCTCGCCCAGCGCGGTGATGCCAATCATTGGTACGTGTGCATCGACATCCGCGTTTTCGCATCGGTGGTACTCATCCCTGCCAGGCCACAAGGAGCGAACATGTCCCGTACTGCCCGCTTCTCCCGCACGGCCCGCACGGCTCACCCCACGCACCTCGCCCGCCCCGCACGCCTCGCCCGCCCCGGCCGGGCCTCCGGCCACGCGGTCCGCGCCGCCGCCACGGTCGCCGCCGCGCTGCTGGCGACGGCCGTCGCCGTCCCCGCCCACGCCGACACCGCCGGGCGCGACTTCCAGCCCAGCCACCCCGAGCGCGACTACGCCGGGTCCACCGTCGTCGCCCACGAGGGCAGAGGCCCCGCCGGAGCGCCGAAGCCGCTGGTCACCCAGACCCCCGGCCTGGACGTCTCCAGCTACCAGGGCAACGTCAACTGGTCCACGGCCGCCGCCGACGGCGCCCGGTTCGCGTACGTCAAGGCCACCGAGGGCACCGGCTACACCAACCCGTACTTCGCCCAGCAGTACAACGGCAGCTACAACGCCGGCCTGATCCGCGGCGCCTACCACTTCGCGCTGCCCAACGCCTCCAGCGGCGCCACCCAGGCCGGCTACTTCGTCGGCCACGGCGGCGGCTGGTCGGCCGACGGCAAGACCCTGCCGCCCGCCCTGGACATCGAGTACAACCCCTACGGCGCCACCTGCTACGGCCTCAGCCAGAGCGCGATGGTGAGCTGGATCCACGACTTCGGCAACACGGTCGCCAGGCTCACCGGCCGGTACCCGACGATCTACACCACCACCGACTGGTGGAGCACCTGCACCGGCAACAACGGCGGCTTCGGCACCACCGACCCGCTCTGGATCGCCCGCTACGCGAGCTCGCCGGGCACCCTGCCGAACGGCTGGTCCTACCAGACCTTCTGGCAGTACTCGGACGCCGGGACCTTCCCCGGCGACCAGGACTACTTCAACGGTGACGCCAGCCGCCTGCAGGCGCTGGCAGGCTGATCGGCACCGCAACCAGGCGCGAGCGCGGGGGGCAGGGCGTGAGCCGTGCCCCCCGCGCTCGGCCAGTTCGCGACGGCCATGGCGGTCAAGGTGACCGCACCGGTGGCCGGCGGCAGCCCGCAGCAGAGCGCGCCGACCGTTCCCGTCACCCGCCGGATCCGCCGGGTCCAGGGCGGCCGCGCCGCCCGCTGCCCGAACCCGGGGGCTCCGGCCCAGCTGCTCGGCGGCCTGCCCGGACCGGCGCCCCAGGCCCGCTCCTCGGGTGCCTTCGTGCGGCGCGTGGCTCGGGACTCGCGCTCGGCCATCTCCGGTCCCCCGTCCTCGTGCCCGGGCGGACCCCGGCCGGCGGCGTCCGTGCCAGCGCATCATGCCAGGCCGATCCGGCGCTCCGGGAGAAGGGTGCAGGTCGGGCGCGGAAGCGCGAAGCTTGGTCCCATGGCCGATCCGCAAAGGTCGCACAAGTCGCACGGTTCGCACAGCTCGCACGGGTCCCGCGGTCCGCGTACCGAGAGTGCTCGGACGTACCAGGGCGTGCCGGCCGCACCGCTGCGTCGCGGCGCCCTGCCGAAGGTGGCCGAGATCGTCGACGGCGAGGCGGAGGAGACGGTCCTGGTCTGCCACGACACGCCCGACCTGCGCCTACTCGCCCACGGTCGCACCCTCAGCGGCCCGGACCCCGACTGGCGCCTGACCCTGCCGGACGGCACCGAGCGGCACGCCCCACCGGGCGCGGCCGTCCCGGTCGAACTCGCCGACCAGCTGCGCGCCTACGCCGGTGGCCGCACGCCGCGCCCAGTCCTGCGGCTGCGCATCCGCCGCAGCCGCACCCTGCTGCGCGACCGAGCCGGGCGCACGCTCGCCGAACTCGACCGTACCGAGACGCTGGCCCAACCCCTCAGTGCCAACCCGGGCCCGGGGCGGCTGGCCGGCTGGACCGGCACCGAGGTCCGGCTGGTCCACGGCCGCCCCCGGCTGTTGGCCGTCCTCGACGCGCAGCTGCGCGCCCAAGGTCTCGCCAGCGCGCCCGGCGGCACGCCGACCGACCTGCTCGCCCGCGCCGGCGTCCGCAGGACCGGCGCCGGACCCGCCCGCAAGCCCGCCGCCGGCACGGCAGGCGCGGCCCTCGCCGGCTACTTGCGGACCCAGTGCGCCGAACTGCTCGCCCTGGACGCGGCGGTGCGGCGCGACGAACCGGATGCCGTCCACCGGATGCGGGTCTGCTGCCGTCGGCTGCGCAGCGCCCTGACGGCAGGTCAGAAGCTGCTCCGTGGCAGCCGGGCAGGCCGGACCGCCGACGAACTCCGCTGGCTCGGACAGGTCCTGGGCCTGGCCCGGGATGCCGAGGCCACCGGCGAACGCCTCGCCGAGGCCTGCGCCCAGCTGCCGTCGGCCGCCGCACCGCAGCAGCTGGCCGCCGAGCTGGCCGCCCGGTTCCGTCGGCGCTACGCGGCCGCCTATCGGCAGGTGCGCGAAGTCCTCGACAGCGAGCGCTACTTCCAGCTCCTGGATGCCGTCCGGTGGATCGCCGACCGCCCCCCGCTGCGCCGCCGGGCCCGCCACGGCCGTGGTGAACTCGAGCGGCTACTGCGCCGGGAACAGCGCCGCGTCGACCGCCGGATGCGCCTGGCCCTCGCCCGCCCCGTCGGCCCCGGCCGTGACGAAGCGCTGCACGCGGCGCGCAAGGCGGCCAAACGCGCCCGCTACACCGCCGAGTTGGCCGGCCCGATCCCCGCCGCCCGGCTGGCCCGCCGGATGCGGGCCCTGCAGGAGGCCCTCGGCGGCTACCAGGACGCCGTACTGGCCGAGCAGCTGCTTCCCGAACTCGCGGCCGAGGCGCACGCCGAGGGGGAGAACACCTTCGGCTACGGCGTCCTGCACGCCGCGCAACGCCCTGCGGCGGCAGCCGCCCTGGCGGCGGCCGGTCCCGCCTGGCGCCGGGCCCGCAAGCGGCGCCTGACCAGGTTGCGCTGAGGTCCGTGGCGGTCCCGGCCGGTCCCGATGCGGCCGCCCCGGAGGCGTCCGGCGACGTGGCGGAGGCCGGACCACTCGAATGGTCGTATGCGGCCGAATCTTTCCCTTGCTACTCTGTGGTGTCCGCTATTTGACGCCCCGTCACGATCCGGGGCCGGGGAGGAGGCGGTCCACGTGTCCGACCAACTGCACACCGAGGCAAGCGTGTCGCGCCCGCCCGCGGTGCCGAGCCCTGCTCCGCCGAGCGCCCCAGCAGAGATCCCGTCGGCGATCGCGCCGGCCGCGCTGCCGCCGTGGCTCGACCTGGCCGCCCCCGCCTTCTGGCGCCTCCCCGACCCCCAACGGGCCGCCGCCTTCCGCCACTTGCGCAGCCTCCCCGCGCCGGTCCACTTCGTCGAGCGCCCCGCCGGCCCGCTGCGCCGCGAGCGCGGCTTCCACGCCTTGGTCCGCCATGCCGACGTGCTCGCGGCCAGCCGCAACCCACAGGTCTTCCGCAGCGCGCCCGGTGTCACCACGCCCGAGCCGGCCCGCTGGGTCCGCCTGCTGTTCGGCGACTCCATGGTCAACCTGGACGATCCGCGTCACGCCCAGCTGCGCCGGATCGTCGCCCGCGCCTTCACCCCGCGCCTGATCGCCCGGGTCGAGGAGGACATCCGGGCCACCGCCGCCCGGATCGTCGACCGGGTGATCGCCGAGCGCCCGGCGGACTTCGTTCCCGCCGTCGCCGCGCAGCTCCCGTTCCAGGTCATCTGCGCGATGATGGGCATCCCCGAGGAGCACCGCCCGCTGATCCTGCGCCAGATCGACCAGGCCTCCGAGCACACCGGCGTGCACCGCCCGCTGCGCGAGCGGATCCGGCTGCCGGGGCAGGGCCTGCGGGCGCTGGCCCGCTTGCAGCGGCTGGTCGCCCGGCTGGGCTGCGAGCGCCGCCGCCACCCCACCGAGGACCTGATCTCGGCGCTGGTCGGCGCCGACCTCGACGGGCGTGGCCTGACCGGTCGCGAGCTCGGCGCCTTCTTCTCGCTGCTCCTGGTGGCCGGCGTCGAGACCACCCGCAACGCGCTCGCCCACGGCCTGCACCTGCTGAGCACCCACCCCGAGCAGCGGGCCCTGCTGCTGGCCGAGCCCGAACGCCGGCTGGACGGCGCGGTGGACGAGATCCTCCGCCACGCCACCCCTATCATCCAGTTCCGCCGCACCCTGGCCGCCGACCACCAGCTGGGCGGCGCCCAGCTGGCCCGAGGCGACCAGGTCCTGCTCTGCTACGCCGCCGCCAACCGGGACGAGTCCGTCTTCCCCGATCCCGACGCCTTCGACATCACCCGGGATCCCAACCCGCAGCTCGCCTTCGGCGGCGGTGGTCCGCACTTCTGCCTCGGTGCCCACCTGGCCCGGCAGGAGATGAAGGCCCTCTACCGCGAACTCTTCAGTCGCCTGCCCGACATCCGCTCGACCGCCGCCCCCGAGATCGTCCCGTCGAACTTCGACCACCGCGTCCGCTCGCTGGCCTTCACTTTCACGCCTCCCGCCGTCGGCGGGTGAGGAGGCGTCGGTGAGCGGGAGAGTACTGGGCAGTCCAGTTCTCCGCCGGATATCGTGCCGGTTACGCCAGACAGATGGGAGCACGGACATGGCCGACCCGGTGAAGGGCCCTGCCAGCTACTTTCCTGCGATAGAGAAGAAGTACGGCCGTCCGGTCACGGAGTGGAAGGACCTGATCCGCTCCTCGCCGCTGGCCCGGCACATGGAGCTCGTCGGCTGGCTCAAGACCGAGCACGGGCTGGGGCACGGCCACGCCAACGCGCTCGTGGCGCACACCCTCGCCGAAAAGCCGCCGTCCGACTGAGGCGTCGGACGGCGGCGTTCGGGCACGCAGGCGGGGGCGGGGCCCGGCGGTCCCTAACCGAAGATCGAGAAGCTGAGGTGAGCGAAAGCCACGTCGAGGCCGTAGACGAGCATCACCATCACGACCACGAAGGTCAGTACCACGCCGGTGTAGGACGTCAGCTCGGAGCGCGTCGGCCAGACGACCTTGCGCAGCTCGGCGACGATCTGCCGGTAGAACAGCGACATCCGCGCCAGCAGGCCGCGCACGCCGCGCCCCTTCGGCGAGGATGACTTGCCCCGCTCACGGGTGGTAGGTCCAGCCATGCGCCGACGCCTTTCCCCTGGACGCCTCCGGAACCGGCGGGAGGTGTCTGAGTCCTGGCTTCCAGCGTACGGACGAACAGGGAAGCCTCTACTCGGGAAGCCGCGCGGCGAAAAGGGGCGTGGGCCTGCGGTCACCGCCGGTTCGCGGTCTGCGGCAGGTCCTTCGGCGGCGTCTGTGCGGCGTGCAGCCCGTTCTGTGCCTTGCTCAGACCCCCCACCCCCGGTGCCTCGGCGGCGCCCGCGCAGCGCGTCACCAGGTCGCTCAGCGCCGACTGGTCGGTCCGGGTGAACTCCTGGAGGACGAACGCGCCGATCGCCCGGCCTTTGGGCGGTCGCCCGATCCCGAAACGCAGCCGGAGGAAGCCCCCGTCCCCCGTGCCTTGCCCACCGAACGCGCCCCGCTCTGCCCGGGCGAGCCGTCAGAGGCCCGCAGGATGCCCGCGAGCGGGCCTCCGCACAGGTTGATGGTCCACTGGGGCTCGGCGAGCGCCACGCGGCGGTCCTCGACCTCGACGCAGCACGGCCTGCCGCACCACCCCCCAGGAACCGGGGATGGTGCGGCAGGCCGTGCTGGGTGGGCGAGCAGGTCGAACAGTCCGCTGAGATCCCCCAGGTACCGCGGATCCGTCCCCCCAACTGGTGCCTCAGTAGCGCTGCGCGGTCGCGACCTTCGGGTTCAGTGCGGCCCCTGCGGACTTGGTGCTGACCGCGACGGGCGCTGCCCGCTGGCCCGGCCCGAGGTTCTGGGCGCCCACCACGTCGCTGTCCACCAGGGTGCCGGAGGCGTCGGTGAAGTCGATCCGCACCGCGTAGGAGGCGGCGCTGGAACCGCTGTTGGTGATGTTCACCACCACCGCCGTCAGCCCGCCGGTCGTGCTCGTCGGCACGCCGGTGAGGGTGATGTCCCCGATGGCGTTGCCGCTCCCGGCCGTGGTCGCCAGCGCGGCCGAGGCAGAGGCCTGGGCCCCGGCAGCCGCCGCGGAGACCGACGCCCCGAAGGACGCGGCCGCGGAGGAAGCGGAGGAGACCGCGGCCGACACGGAGGCCTGGGCGGAGGAGGCGAGCGATCCCAGTCCGGAGGGAGTGGACCCCGAGAACGAGGCCGTCGCCGGTGAGAAGGACGGCGTACTGGACGACGCCGTGGCCGGGTGTCCGGAGGAGCTGCTGCACGCCGACAGACCGGCCAGGCAACCTGTCGTCACGACCAAAGCCGCCACCGGCCGGCGCCAGGCCCCGCCGGTCGCGCCCATTCCCACGTACCCTCTGCTCACGGATCCGCCCACGGTTGATGGCCGGGACCGCTCCCGTGCCGCCTGCCCTCACCGTGACCCGGCCGGACAACCGCCGCGAGCCGTGCTGGCCCATCCGGTGCCGCGTGCCGGCCGGCTGCTGCTCGGCCGGGACGGCGGCCGCGTCGACGCCCCGGGGGCGGTGGCAGACGGCGCACGACGGCAGTACTACGCTCGACTGCCTTCTCGAGCGTCTCGCTGAGCCGGGTACACCGTCCGCCGCCCGCCGTCCGATCATCATTTGACCAACTGACCGAAAGTCATGCTGATATGCGACCCACCCTCTTCACCGTCGACCACCCCGGCCCGGGCCGGCTGAGCACCATGGCGAGGCCGCGTGGCAACGACTGGCTGGACGACGAGATGGCGGCGCTGAAGGCGGCCGGCGTCGCCATCCTGGTCTGCGCCCTCACCGAGCCCGAACGCGAGGAGCTCGGGCTTGCCGAGGAACCCCGGTCGGCCGCGGCGGCCGGGTTGCGGTTCGTCGAGATACCCATCCCCGACCGCACCGTGCCGGACCTTCCCGCGATCCTGCCCGCTCTGCGGCAACTCGCCGCCGAACTGGCCGACGGCGCGCACGTCGTCACCCACTGCCGGGCCGGCATCGGACGCTCCTCGCTGCTCGCCGCCGCGCTCCTCATCCTCAACGGCACGGCGGCCGACACCGCCTGGCGCCGGATCGAACGAGCCCGCGGGCTCGCCGTCCCGGACACCGCCGAGCAGCGTGAGTGGACGAACTACGTTCCCGTGCAGGCATGATGACAATCTCTCAGGTATGACCGGGGATTGAAATGGGCGACTCCGGGCGCGCCGCCTGATGGCATGGGTCGCCCTGAGCTCCTACGGTCTACGGTCGGTGACGTGTCGTCAGCCGTCATCATTCGTTGCTCGGCGGCTCCCGGACGGGCCGTGTGGAGCCCAACTTCCCTCTCTTCCTCGGACGGGTCAATGGAGCGGCCTTGACCGGTCATTCAGTTGAGCCGGTCGGGCGGAATGCCGAACCGGGTGGGCGCGTGTCGGCTTGACCCGGGTATTTCATGGCCATTTCACTTCCGGTGACCGCCTACCAGTACCCGAAGTCCCAGTGCCTGAAGTCCTGGCCGTCACTTCTCAATTCGTGATCCGTCGTCACTCGCACCCTGGCGTGCGCCCACCGCGATCGGCCACCTTCTCGTGCGGCGGATCAGGCCGGGTCGGCGGCAGGCCCGTCCATTCCATCTCCGGAGGAATTCCCATGTCCTTGGAAAATCCCGCGACTGACGCCCCGTCCGACGGCCCGTCCCGTCGGCACCTGATGCGGCAGGCGGCTGCCGTCGGTGCTGCCGGGCTCGCGGTGAGCCTGGTCGCCGGTGCCGGCAGCGGCGCGGCCGCCGCCGGCAACGCCGACAGGTCGCCGGCCGGTGAACAGGTGCCCGCGCCGGCCACCGAGCACGATGAGCCGATGATCGTGCACGTCCGCGACGCGCGGACCGGCCGGCTCGACCTGTTCAGCGGCGAGAAGCACCACGTCGTCCAGGATCCGGCACTGGCCGCCGCGCTGGTCCGCGCGCTGGGCTGACCCGCTCCACCCAGCCCCGCACTCTCCGGTCGGCCGGCCTCGGCGTCGATCCGCCCGGGTCGGCCGGCCCACCCCGCTCCTGCCCCCACACCACTGACAACCCCCTGTGAGGTTCCCGTGTCGTCCCACCGCGAAGCCCCCGAGATCTCCAAGGACCCGGTCGCCGACAGCACCGACGTCTACGCCTTCGTCAGCCCCGACGCGTGCGACACCGTCACGCTGATCGCCAACTACATCCCGCTGCAGAGCCCGGCCGGCGGTCCGAACTTCTACGAGTTCGGCGAGGACGTCCTCTACGCGATCCACATCGACAACGACAACGACGGGCGCCCGGACGTCAGTTACGAGTTCCGGTTCCGGGTCGAGGTCCGCAACCCCGACTCCTTCCTCTACAACACCGGGCCGATCAACTCGCTGGACGACCCCAACTGGAACCGGCGCCAGACCTACAGCATCACCCGGGTCGAGGCCGGTGAGCGGCGCCGCGTCATCGCCGAGGGCCTGGCCTGCCCGCCCTGCAACATCGGCCCGCTCTCCACCCCCGACTACACCTCGCTGGCGAACATGGCGGTCCACCCGCTTCACGGTGGGCGCAAGGTGTTCGCCGGGCAGCGCGCCGAGGGCTTCTACGTCGACCTCGGCTCGATCTTCGACCTCGGCACCCTGCGGCCCTTCCAGCAGCTGCACGTGATGCCCGCCTTCACCCATCCGGCCCCCGGCGTCAACGCCACCAAGCTGCTCAACGTCCACAGCATCGCGCTCCAGGTCCCGATCACCGACCTGACCCGCGACCACCGCAAGCCCGGCGACGTGCTGGACCCGGACGCCACCATCGGCGTGTGGACCACCGCGGCCCGCCGCCAGGCCCGCGTCATCGACGACTCCGGACACACCACCGAGTCCGGCCCCTTCGTGCAGGTCTCCCGGCTGGGCAACCCGCTGTTCAACGAGGTCATCGTCCCGATGGGGAGGAAGGACGAGTGGAACTCCCAGCCCCCGGCGGACGACAAGAACTTCGCGCAGTACGTCGCCAACCCCGAGCTGGCCAAGCTGCTGCCGGTGCTCTACCCGGGCGTCTTCCCCAACCTGGCGGCGCTGGACGCGGCCGGCACCGCGCGCGCGGACCTGCTCGCCATCCTGCTGACCGGCATCCCCAGCGGCATCGTGGCCGGGTTCCAGAACTTCACCGGTGACACCCAGGCCGACATGCTGCGCCTGAACGTCGCCGTCCCGCCGGCCACCAGCCCCAACATCCTGGGCCTGGTCGCCGGTGACCCGGCCGGGTTCCCCAACGGGCGCCGGGTCTTCGACGACGTGGTCACCGTCGAGCTGCGGGCCATCGCCGGTCTGACCTTCCCCCTGGTCGACACGAGCTTCACCCCGGACGCCGCCGCCGGCCAGATCACCGACGGCCTCACCCCGGACAGCCTCGGCACGCCGTACCTGAACAGCTTCCCCTACCTCGGTGTTCCCTTCGACGGCTACCACACGCCGTCCAGCTGACCGTCGATCCGACCAGTCGGCACACCACATGGTGCGGGCAGCCTGCGCGGCTGCCCGCACCGGCCCGTTCCCCGAGCAGGAGGCACCACGCATGACGCACACCCACCCGCACCCGCCGCTGCCCGCCCCCTCCCGCGAAGGCAGCGTCGTCCTGGAGATCGGCGGCACCCTCGGCGCCCTGATCATCCACACCGGTCCCGCCGAGGACGGCCTGGAGATCGAGGTCAGTCCCACCGGCCAGGACGCCACCCGCACCCACGCCGCCGTCCGCCCCCGGCACCTCACCGGACGGGTCGTCCACTGCGCCGTCATCTCACCGCTGCCGGAGGGCGACTACACGCTCTGGCGCACCGCCGACACCCGCGAGGGCACGGTCACCGTGCGCGGGGGCGAGGTCACCGAGTACCGCCGGCTTCAGGGCAGTCAGCCGGCCGGCTCCAGGAAGAGCTCGTCGGCGTAGCACCAGGCCCACTCCTCGCCGGGCTCGACGGACCGCGCCATGGGGTGGCCGGTCTGGGCGTCGGCGTGCGCGCCCTGGTCTTCGGCCACCTGCCACTCGTGGTGCTTCACCGGTCTCCCTGAAATCTGTTCGAGGGAGGGGATTATGACGTGGGATCAGGTATTGCCGAGGATGACGGCCATGTCCCCGTAGGTGGCGTAGCCCGCTTCGAAGTCGCTCGGGGTGACGGTCAGGTGGCCGCGGGCGGGGTCGTTGATGGTGACGGCGTCAGCGGTGTAGCCGGTGACGACGACCACGTGTTCGGCGGTGCCCGCGTAGCGGACGCTGCGTCCGTCGTAGGCGGTGTAGGGGTGGTTGGGCCGATTGCGCCACAGGTAGTCGACCCAGACGATCGCGGGCCGGCCCGCCTGGACGTGGGCGCGCAGCTGGGCGGGCGTCAGATTCTCGCCGGCGTAGGCCACCCGCAGTCCGTAGGCGCGGGCGGCGTCGGCTACCGGGGGGTAGTAGACGCCGTAGCCGGTGCCGTCGCTCTCGGAGCCGTTCGGGTCGCCGACGAACGCGCGGTACGGGTCGCCGGAGTTCGGTCCGGAGCGGCCGAACCGGTTGTGGACCAGGTCCACGCCGATGTGCTTCAGAATGGCCTGGTCGTCGGCCTGGATCCCGTGGGCGGCCAGCATCATGCGCAGCGCGCTCGCTTCGCAGTCGTTGTTCAGCTGCTGGTAGTACAGCGGGACCTGGCTGTGCTCGGCGGCCCGGGCCGGCCCGGCGCCCGCTCCCGCTGCCAGCAGGGAGCCGGAGAGGACGGCGAGGAGCGCTGAGCAGGCTCGGCGGGCGCGCCGGTTGGTGGTGGTCGTCATGGAACTGACGCTACGTCAGATGGTGGTGGATGCGATGCAGCCGACGAGGAGTGAACGGGTGAGGGTGAGCTGCTCGGGTCAGTTGGACGGGGAACAGCCGTAGAGGGTGCCGCCGGTGCCGTTCGGGTCACCGAAGGGGCCGGCCGGGGCCTGCGGGTCGGCGCCGCCGGCGGCGGGTGGCTGGGCCACTCCGAAGGCCGTGGCGGGGATCCGCGTGCAGCGCTGCTTCACCCAGTCGTCGATCCGGCTGACCGAGGTGGTGCCGCCACCGCCGAAGAAGGCGCCGAGGCCGGGGCCGCTCTGGACCAGGACGAAGCGCACGGCGCCGCTGTGCACCAGGGAGTCGAAGGCGCTCGGGGACGGCTGGGGCACCGAGCCGCTGAACCCGCCCATCGGCATCACGGTGTCGCCGGTGCCCAGGATGTAGGGCGAGGCCGAGGTCCAGTTGTCGACCGCGAGGACGTACTTCGCGCCGTCCTGCCGGGCCTTGACGTAGTCGTACAGCCTGCGCTGGTCGGCGGAGAGGTCGGCGCTGACGCCGCCACCGGGCCCGCCGAAGCCGGCCGGCGGGTGGGCGCCGTCCGGGGCGGGGGAGCCGCCGGGCCGCGAGTGGCCCGCGCCGGCCGGCTGTCCTGGCTGTCCGGCCTCGCTGATGAGTTCCGTGAGCATCGCGCCCAGCCCCCTGGAGGAGGGACCGGCCAGGGCGTCGAAGGAACTGCCCGCGTACTTCGGGTCGAGCACCGAGGCCGACCAGGCCACCGGCGCGAGGACGGCTCCCGTCAGGCTGGCGGTCAGGCCGATCAGCAGCAGGCGGGAGGGTGCGCGGCGGGCGAGTCGGCCCCACACCAGGGCGGCGATCCCGAGGGCCGCGGCGGCCGGCACCAGCCAGGACAACCAGGGCAGGAACTCGGGGGCGAAATCGCCCAGGTACCAGGCCCAGGCGGCCTCGGCCGCGACGGCGACCGGCAGCAGCCAGGCGGCGCGGCCGCCCTTGCGGTAGGCGTCCCAGAGCAGCACGCCGCCGGCGCCGGCCAGCCCGGCCAGGGCGGGTGCCAGGGTCGACATGTAGGCGGTGTGCGGGATCGAGCTCATCTCGCTGAACACCAGGCCGACCACGGCCAGCCAGCTGCCCCACATCACGAACCCGCCGCGCAGCCGGTCGGTGCGCGGCGTGCCGCGGCGCGACCACAGGCCGTACGCCAGACCGAGGAAGGCGAAGGGGTAGAGCCAGCCGATCTGCGGGCCGAACCTGCCCTGGAACAGCTTCAGCCAGCCGCCGTTCAGCCCCGGGAGGCCACCGCCGGGCGGAGCGCCGGTCGGGTGGGCGGGTCCACCGGTCGGGCCGCTGGTCGGGCCGCCGGTCGGGGCCCCGGCACCGGGCCTGGGCGCTCCGCCGCCGAAGCTCATGGTCGGCACCGAGCCGGGCACGTGGATGCCGAACCGCTCCAGGCCGTTGTAGCCGAAGACCATCGCGATCGAGCTGTTGTCGGTGCTGCCGTCCACGTAGGGCCGGTCCTCGGCCGGCACCACCGTCATCAGCAGCACCCAGGAGAGCGACACCGCCAGGCAGACCACGCCCGCCAGCAGCAGGTGGCCCGCGCGCCGGCGCAGCCTGACGGGTGCCGCGACCAGGTAGCCGAGGGCCAGCGCCGGGAGGATCATCCAGGCCTGCAGCATCTTGGCCTGGAACCCGACACCCACCCAGGCCCCCGCGAACAGCAGGGACCGCAGCCGCGCGTCGAGCACCGCGCGCTGGTAGCAGTCGGCCGCCATCACCAGGCAGAAGACCAGTCCGCCGTCCTCCATCGAGTGCCCGAACATCGAGGCGACCACGGGGGTGAAGGTGAACGCCCCGGCCGCGGCGAGCCCGGCCCTGGGGCCGGCCCAGCGGCGCACCATGCGGTACGTCACCAGGACGCAGAGCACGCCCTCGACGCACTGGGGCAGCGTCACCGACCAGGCGTGGAAGCCGAACAGGCGAGCGGACAGGGCCTGCGGGACGAACGAGCCGGCGATCTTGTCGGGCGTGACGGTGGCCCCGGGGTCGAGGGCGCCGAAGAAGAGCGCCTTCCAGCTCACCGACATGCTCTTCACGGCGTCGGAGTAGAAGAGCGCGTAGTCGGCGGAGCTGAGGTTCCAGGCGTAGAGGGCGGCGGCGACGGCTGCGGTCAGCAGCAACGCCGGTCGGGCCCAGCCGGGTTGGTCGGCAGGGGAACGCCAGAACTGCCAGGGTTTGCGGGTGCTCCCGGAGCCCTGACCGGGCGTCAGCTCCGCGTTCGGGGGATGACCGAGGACAGTCGCGGACAAGGTGGAACCTCCTGCCGGACGGAGCGTTGACCGTAACCTGACATCATCATCTGACCTGACGATCCGTCAAACCTGGTAGATCGGTGAGAAATTCCTGGGAGATCATCACGCCGAGCTCAGCCCTACCCGGTCGCGCTCCGGTTGATGCGCCTCGGCCGGGTGATGGGGGAGTGACGGGAAGGGCGGACGGCGCTCCGGCCACCGTTCGCGCGGGGTGAACCCGTTCGGGCAAGGTTCGGGCACCCGAGGAGCGGGTCGGCCGGTGTGTTGCGCAGGGTCCCGGCGGTGGCGGGTGCGTTGATTGGGGTGTGTCCTCAACAGCCGACAAGGGTCCAACCGTCGCCGCCGCCTTGCTTCCCCTGCTCGGCGGGGCCGGCAACATCACCGGCGTCGCCCACTGCATGACCCGCCTGCGGCTCGGCCTGCTCGACCGCTCCACGGTCGACGAGGCGGCGCTCGCCGCGCTGCCGGGGGTGCTGGGCGTGGTCGACGACGAGACGTACCAGATCGTGCTCGGCCCCGGCGTCGGCCTGGTGGCGCAGGCACTCGAGGAACTGGTGGACCAGCAGCTCGCTTCAGCACCGCGAGCTCCGGGCGCAGCGCAGCCGGCTGCCGAGGGGCCGGCCGTGGAGGGGTCGGCTGCCGAGGGGTCGGCTGTCGAGGGGCTGGCCGCGCGGGGGGAGGCCATCCGCCGTGCGGCCCGGCAGCGGAACGGCACGCCCGCCAAGGTGCTGCTGCGTCGGGTCGCCAACGTCTTCGTGCCGCTGGTCCCGGCGCTGATCGGGTCGGGCGTCATCGCGGGCATCGGCGGGCTGCTCACCAGCCTGCACTGGTTGCCCGCGCTGGTGCCCGCCCTGGTGGCGCTCTCCTCCGGCTTCCTCTCGCTGATCGCGGTCTTCGTCGGCTACCAGACGGCCAAGGAGTTCGGCGGCACGCCGATCCTCGGCGGCGCCGCCGCCGGGGTGATCGTCTTCGCCGGGGTCTCCCACGTCTCGGTCTTCGGCCAGCGGCTCACCGCCGGGCAGGGGGGTGTGCTGGGCGCCCTGGGCGCGGCGGCGCTCGCGACCTGGGTGGAGCGGTGGTGCCGCCGGTGGGTGCCCGAGGCACTGGACGCCCTGGTCACGCCGACGCTGACGCTGCTGATCACCGGCCTGGTGACGCTGTTCGGCCTGATGTTCGTCGCCGGGCACCTCTCCGACGCGATCGGCACCTCGGCGACCTGGCTGATGGCCCGGGGCGGCGCCTTCGCCGGTCTGCTGCTGGGCGGTCTCTTCCTGCCCCTGGTGATGGTGGGCCTGCATCAGGCGCTGATCCCGATCCACACCACGCTCATCGAACACGTGGGCTACACGGTGCTGCTGCCGATCCTGGCCATGGCGGGTGCCGGACAGGTCGGTTGCGCGATCGCGGCCTACCTGCGCCTGCCGAACAACGCGCCGATCCGGGCCACCATCAGGTCCGCCCTGCCGACCGGCTTCCTCGGGGTGGGGGAGCCACTGATCTACGGCGTCTCGCTGCCGCTCGGCCGCCCGTTCGTCACCGCGTGCGCCGGTGGGGCGGCCGGTGGCGCGTTCGTCGGACTGTTCAACATGGCGGGCACCGAGGTCGGCTCGACGGCGATCGGCCCCTCGGGCTGGGCGCTGCTCCCGCTGCTCAAGGGCAACCACGGCCTGGGCCGGACCGTGGCGGTCTACGTCGGGGGACTGCTCGTCGGCTACCTGGTGGGGTTCCTGGCCACCTACTTCTTCGGGTTCACCAAGGCGATGCTCGCCGAACTCAACGCGGTGCCCGTCGCCACCCCGGTGCCCGCCGCCACCTCGGTACCCGTCACCGCTTCCACTTCCAGCAAAGGATTGTGAACAAGTTCCCCGGTTCGGCCGGTGGCCTGCTACAGTCGGAGCAGTTGCAGTTGTGGTTCCCATGAACTTTGTGTGCGCCTGCTGGTTCTGACCGCAGGCGCATTTTCTTGTTTCCCGGCTCTTCCCCGGGTGGGTCATCATCGCGGCGACGCGGTCCCGCACATGGCGGGTACCGGTCAGCCTCCTGAAGGAGATTTTTTTATGGCTAATGGCACTGTGAAGTGGTTCAACGCGGAAAAGGGCTTCGGCTTCATTGAGCAGGAGGGTGGCGGTCCTGACGTGTTCGCCCACTACTCGAACATCAACGCCAACGGCTTCCGCGAGCTGCTCGAGGGCCAGAAGGTCGAGTTCGACGTCACGCAGGGCCAGAAGGGCCCGCAGGCCGAGAACATTCGTCCGCTCTAGTTTCACCTGCGCAGGCAGCTGCCACGCAGCAGGGGCCCGCACCGCGTACATGCTCGGTGCGGGCCCCTCGGCATTTGTGCCGGGATCGACTCCGGCCCACTGGGGCCCAGGGTCCCGCCATCGGAGACCAGTCCCGCACGCGAGACGCACCGCGTCGCGTCCGGATCGGCTCGCACGGTTCTGCCGTGCCCGCCCGGCTCCGCACACACTTCCGGCTCGTTCATGCGATCTCCGCGCTGCCTCGCGCCGCGGAGGACTCCTCGTGACGTGCCGCCCCGAGGAAGGCTTCGCCGCATGAACCGTTCCACTCGCTCGTCCGCCCAGAGCGCCAACTCCCGCTCCGGCAAGGGCTCCCGCTCGGGTGCCTCCGGCTACGGCTCCCGCTCGGGCGGCTCGGGTGCCTCCGGCTACGGCGCCGGCTCGGGGTCCCGCTCCGGGGCGCGGTCCGGCGGCGGGCAGCGTTCCTCGGGCTCGACGAGTCGTCAACGTTCTTCGGTCCAGGGCGAGTTCGCCCTTCCCGTCACCGTGACTCCGGCGCTGCCGGCCGTCGAGTCGTTCGATGAGCTGGACCTGCCGCGCGCCCTGCTGGCGACGCTGAGCCGGCAGGGCGTGACCGCGCCGTTCCCGATCCAGGCCGCGACGCTGCCGAACACGCTGGCCGGCCGTGACGTGCTCGGCCGAGGCCGCACCGGCTCGGGCAAGACCCTCGCCTTCGGTCTCTCGTTGCTGGCCCGTACCGCCGGCCAGCGCGCCGAGCCGCGCCGGCCGCTGGCCCTGGTGCTGGTTCCCACCCGGGAGTTGGCGCAGCAGGTCACCGAGGCGCTCACCCCCTACGCCCATGCGGTGCGGCTGCGGCTGGCGACCGTGGTGGGCGGGGTTTCGATCGGCCGTCAGACGGCGGCGCTGAATCGCGGCGCGGAGGTCGTGGTCGCGACCCCCGGGCGGCTGAAGGACCTGATCCAGCGGGGTGACTGCCGGCTGGACGCGGTCGATGTGACGGTGCTGGACGAGGCCGACCAGATGGCGGACCTGGGGTTCATGCCGCAGGTCACCGAACTGCTGGAGCAGGTCGCCGAGGGCGGGCAGACGATGCTCTTCTCCGCCACCTTGGACCGCAACGTCGACAAGCTGGTGCGCCGCTTCCTCAGCGACCCGGTGGTGCACTCGGTGGACCCGACCGCCGCGACGGTCAGCACGATGGAGCACCACCTGCTGCACGTGCAGAGCTACGACAAGCACGCGACGATCGCCCACATCGCCTCGCGCGACGGTGGAGTCATCATGTTCACCGACACCAGGCACGGCGCCGACCGCCTGGTGGACGAACTGCTCGCGAACGGCGTCAAGGCGGCGGCGCTGCACGGCGGCAAGTCGCAGCCGCAGCGCACCCGCACCCTGGAGCAGTTCCGGCAGGGGCAGGTGACCGCGCTGATCGCGACCAACGTCGCCGCCCGCGGCATCCACATCGACGGCCTGGACCTGGTCGTCAACGTGGACCCGCCGAGCGACCACAAGGACTACCTGCACCGCGGTGGGCGCACCGCCCGGGCCGGCGAGTCCGGCACGGTCGTCACGCTGGTGCTGCCCAACCAGCGCCGTGAGATGGCCCGGATGATGGCCACCGCCCAGTTGACCCCCAACTCCGTGAAGGTCCACTCGACGGACGAGGAGCTCGCGCGCATCACCGGCGCGCGGGTGCCCACCGGCGTGGCGGTCGTGGTGCCCGACCCGGTGGTGGAGCGCCCCCGTCGCAGCCCCGGCGCCGGGCGCGGCCGCAGCCGCCGTCCCTACTCCGGCCGCGGCACCGGCGGCACCGGTGGCACGGGTGGCACCGGCGGTGGCCGCAGGTCGGGAGGGGCACGCGTCGGGCTCGCCGCGTAGCAGCGGAGTCCGGGCGGCCCGGTCACCGGTGCGGGTAGGCGGTCACTGGTCCGAGTAGCTGAGATCTCCGACGGTCCAGCTGCTCACGTCGGCGATGGCGACGCGGTACATCCCGCCGGTGTGCGGAAGGCCGTAACTGCCTTGCAGGATCCGCGCGACGTGCAGGTGCAGGTGGGTGGGCGCGCCGGCGGGCTCCGCCGGGTACCCGCCGGCCTCGGCGGCCGCGAACAGCGCGGAGAACGGCTTCAGGTGGTCGGACGCTTCGAGTACCTCGGCGACGCGTTCCCGCCAGAGGCTCTCCGGCGCCAGCCGGCCGGTGATGACCGCGCCCGGCACGACCACGGTGAGGGGCATCTGATTGCTGTGCTCGGACTCCACCATCGCGGCGATGTCGACGAGCAGCCCATCGGGTTTCGACATGTGTCCGAGGATAGTGCCAGCCCGGGTCTGGACTGAAGCCGCTCGAAGGTGCCGCCGCGCCGCCGACTGCTCGTGGACAGTCGGCGGCGGTGCGGGCGGGCGGCTTCAGTCGCGGCGAGCCAGCAGCCGGTAGGCGTTGGACAGGCCGGTCCGGCCCGCCAGCGGGGCGAGCAGGCGGTCGAGCAGGGCTGCGAGCAGCAGCACGGGCGAGGCGGCGAGGAGGAGCGCGCCACGCAGGGCGCGACGCGCTCGCCCCGGTGGCAGGCCCGGTAGCCAGGGCGCGTCCTCATGGGGCGCGAGGGCGTCCAGCAGCAGCCAGCAGGCGGCCAGCAGGTCCACCGGGTCGTGCGGCTCGCGGTGCTGCTCCAGCAGCACGCTGAAGCCCAACTCGCCAAGGCGCCGGCGCAGGTTGGCCGCCGGCATCAGGTGCAGGTGCTGCGGCTGCAGCCAGGGCAGCCACCAGCGCCCCAGCAGGCGGGCGAAGCGCGAGCGCGGGTCCGGGACCTCGATCAGCAGCAGGCCGCCGGGGCGCAGCACCTCGTGGGCGGCGGCCAGCTCCCGGGCCGGTTCGGTGCTGTGCTCCAGGTAGTGGAACATGCTCAGCACGTCGTACTGGCCGGCCAGTTCGGGGGCCAGCGCGGGGAACGAGCCGCGGTGGCCGCGCCGCAGCCGGCCGTGGCGCTCGGCCAACTCGACGCCCTCGCTGAGGTCCAGGCCGTCGAAGGCGGTGTCCGGGAAGAGCTCGCGGGCACTCTCGCAGAAGTGCCCGTGCCCGGTGCCGACGTCCAGCCAGCTGCTCGGCGCGGCCGTGTACGGGGCCACCGACCTGGCGCGGCCGCGGTAGACCGCGGCGCGGGTCCCGAAGACGCCGCCCAGGCGCTGCTCGCCCAGGCCGTCGTAGAAGTCGCGGTAGTAGAACTCCAGCCCCTGATCGGTCAGTCGGGGATTCTGGAAGACGTGCGCGCAGTCCTGGCACTCGTCCAGCACGAACCGCCCCGGCTTGTGCTGCAGCAGGTCGCGGGTGCGCAGGCGGGTGCGCAGCCGGGTGGCGCCGCACCAGGGGCAGTCGGTGCGCCGCGGTGCGAAGAACCGGTCGGTGCCGTCGGCCAGTTCGGCCTGGTAGCCGGGCCGCAGGGCGGCGACCTGGCGGCTGCGGACCGCCGCCTTGCCGGGGGTGGGGCCTGCCTCGGTGGTGGTCAACGGATGCTCCTCTCGGCGGTTCTCGCCACGGTGGCGGCCAGCGACTCCAGCTCGGTGGCGGCGCCGGCCGCGCCGCCGGCGGCATGGAAGGAGGCGCCGACGCGGTGGGCGGCGGTGCGGTGCGCGGGATCGTCGAGCACGGCGTCCAGCGCCTGGCCGAGCCGGACCGCGCTGATCCGGCCGAACCGCACCCGCAGGCCCGCGCCGGCGGCCACCACCTGGCCGGCCACCACCGGCTGGTCGTCGCGGATCGGGGCGACCACCAGCGGCACGCCGTGCCAGAGCGCCTCGCAGACCGTGTTGTGCCCGGCGTGGCAGACCACGGCGGCGGTCCGCCCGAGCAGGCGCAGCTGCGGCACGGACGCCAGGACCAGCAGGTCGGGATCGGGCGCGGGCTCGCCGAGCACCCTGCCGGGGTCGACGATGACGCCCTGCACCCGCTCGGAGCGGGCCCGCAAGGCCTCTTGGCAGACCGTCAGAAACGCGGTGCCCGCATCGGTGTTGGCCGTGCCGAGGGTGACCAGCACCGTCCGCCGGCCCGGGTCCAGCCACTGCCACGGGAAGTCGGGTTCGGCGGGGCGGGACGCCAGCGCCGGGCCGACGAAGCGGATCGGGCCCACCGGGGCCACCGGACCGGCCAGCTCGGGGGTGGTGAAGGCGAGGATCAGGTGCGGGGAGAAGCGCGGATCGACGGTGCTGAGCGGTGCGCCGAGGCGCCCGCGCAACGCGCCCAGCAGGCCGCGGATCCAGGCGTCCACCAGCGGCATCCCGTCCAGCGCGCCGGTGAACTCCGCCGAGGTCGTCGCGGAGGTGACCCACGGCAGCCCGAGCCGCTCGGCGACCAGCGCGCCGGCGACCGCCTGCTGGTCCACCACCAGGACGTCCGGGCGGAAGCGGTCCACCGCCGCCGCCACGTCCGGGGCCATCGCCTCGGCGAGCGGGACCAGGAAGTCCTCCCAGAGGAACTTCAGCGCCCCCGGTCCGCGCAACTCCGGCGGCCGCTGCGCCGCCCCGCCCGGGCCCACCTGCGGCACCGCGCAGGCGAACACCTCGGCGTCGGGGCCCGCGAGCCGGCCGACCAACTCCGGCACGCCCGCCCAGGCGATCGCGTGCCCGCGGGCCGCCAGCTCGGCGGCCACCCCGACGGCCGGGTTGAGGTGGCCGACCAGCGGCGGGACGACGAAGAGGAACCTGGTCACCGCAGGCTCCGTTCGGGCTCGCCGTGCAGCGCCACACCCTGCTCCCGCAGCCAGGAGAAGGCGAGCTCGCGCATCACCTCGGGGGCCTCGACCAGCACGGAGTGCTCCTGACCTGCCACGAAGGTGCTCCGGCAGTCGGCCAACAGCCCGTCCAGCCAGCTGGCTTGGTCGGCCAGGTCGGACTCCGTACCGTAGACGGCGAGCACCGGGCAGCGGATCGCGCGCAGTTCGGCGGCGGTGGGCAGCCGGCTGGCCGGGATGTCCCGGGCCAGCGAGGTGCCGGCCAGCAGCGCGCCGGCCGCGCGGGCCAACCTGGCGGTGTGCGCGCCGCGTTGCTCGGCGACCCAGGCCAGCGTCCGCTCCTCGGCCAGGTGTTGCTCGGCCTTGCGCAGGATGCCGTCCAGCTTGGCCGCCCAGGCCTCGGAGGCCGGCTCGGACTCGATCGCCAGGATGCTCGCCACCTGTGCCGGGCGCCGGGCCGCGAGGCCGAACGCGACCGTGCCGCCGAAGGAGTTGCCGATCAGGTGGACGGGGCCGGTCGGCGCCAGCCGGTCCAGCAGCGCCTCCATATCGCCGACGAACTGCTCCAGCCGGTAGCCGGCCGGCGGCCGTCCGGACCGGCCGTGGCCCCGGTGGTCGTACATCAGCACCTCCACCCCGGCGGCCGACAGCGCGGGGGCCAGCGTGAAGTAGTAGCTCGCCAGGCTGTCGGTGAGCAGCCCGTGCACCAGGACGGCGGTCGCGGTGACCGGCCGGCCGTCCGGCGGGGCGAGTCGCTGCACGTGGCAGCGCAGCCCGTTGAGGTCGACGAAGGCCACGTCAGCTCCGCTCGGCGGTCTGCAGCCGGTCCACCACGTGGCTCACCAGCCGGCCGACGGTGAGGCCGATGATCTCCTCCAGATCCATGCCGGCGATGAACTCGGCGAAGTTGATCCGCTCGCCCCAGCGCTCCTGGAGCTGCCCGGCCAGCGTCACCAGGTCGATGCTCTCCAGTTCGAGGTCGTCGGTGAACCGGGACTCCATGGTGACCTCGGCCTCGTTCAGGCCGTAGTCCGCCAGCACGACGGCCAGCATGGCGGTGATCTCGGCGAGGACCTCCGGCTCGGTGGGTGGGCGCAGGTCCACGCGCTGCTCGCTGCTGGTCATTGTGGTGCTGTCCTCTCGTCAAGGTCGTCCGTGTCGAGGTCGTCGGCCGTCGTCCAGGCCACGACGTAGCCGCGCTTCGGCAGGTCGGGTGGGCTGCTCAGGTCGGTGCAGCGCAGCCGGTGCAGGTACGGTCCGTCCGGGCCGTCGACCGCCACCAGCAGGGTGGTGGGCGCCGCCTCGATCACGGCGAAGTCGCGCGGTCGGCCCCGCAGGCCGGTGCCCTGCGCCTTGGCCGCGGCCTCCTTGGCCGCCCAGAACCGGGCGAACCAGAGCGAGTCGGTGCCGCCGTAGGTCTTCTGACAGTCCGTCAGAAGAGCCAGCTCGGCCGGGCCGAGGGCAACCTCCAGGGTCCCGGCGGGGCGCTCGGTGACCTCCTCCAGGTCGATGCCGGCGCCCGGTCCGCCGCCTGGCCGGGCCGGGCGGACCAGGGCCACAGCCGCCTCGGCCCGGTGCGCGAGCGACACGTCCAGCTCCGGGAGGGTGTGGCCGTGCAGCCCGGACACCCGGGGCCGCCCCGCGGGGTCGTTGAGCACCTCGATCTCGGCGGGGAAGACCGGTCCCTCGCCCTGGGCCCAGAGCCACCGGCGCACCGCGTCCTTGACCGCGATCCGGCCCAGCAGCCAGGCCCGGCGCCCGCGCGGCGGCTGTTGCTCGTAGCGGGTCCGTTCGGCCGAGCCCAGGTGGTTGCGCATGATCAGGTCGCGGGAGGCGAGGTCCGGCCAGCGCTCGTGCAGCAGCATCCAATCGCCGGGCTGCGGCGCGGAAAGCGTGTTGCGGTCGACGAACCGCTCGACCGGGCGGGTCTCGGGGTGACTGTCGAACCGGCGGTCCTGCCAGCCGCGCACCTCCGCCCAGAGGGTGTCGCCCGCCCGCAGCTGCACATCGGCCTCGAGGACGCTGTCGGTCAGGCGGGTGACGCGGATGTGGCAGTGCAGCTCGGTGCCCGGTCGCGGCGCCGGCCCGTAGAAGCGCAGCTCCCGCATCCCGACCGGGAAGACGACGGTCCGCTCGGTGCGGGTCGCCATGATCCAGTAGCCGAGCAGTTGGCCGACGTTGTCCAGCAGCGCGCCGGGGGCGGCCGGTGCCGTGATCACGCCGCGCACGTGTGCCTCGCCGAGCGCGGTCAGCTCGGTCAGGCCCTGGAATGCCGGCCCGTGGAACATCCAGCGCTCGGCGTAGAGGCCGGCCGCCGTCAGCTCCGGCACCCGCTCGGGGTCCCGTTCCACCGGCCAGGGCGCCGGCGGCTCGGCATGACGGTCCGTCAATTCGACGGTGCCGCCGGCAAAGTTGCCGAAGGCGGCGGCGAGGCGGCCGGGGCCCGCGTCCTGGAGGGTGATCTCGATGTCGATCGGGGTGGCGGCCGGCACCCACTGGCCGAACCGCAAGTCATGGACGGCACCGGCCAGCTGTCCTGGCCTGGCCCGTTCGGCCGCGTCCATCAGGTGCTGCACGATCGTGGTGGCGGGGACCACGGGCCAGCGGTCCGCCAAGTCGGGCCAGCCGGGGCGCTGGCGGAAGAAGCAGTGGTCGAGCAGGTAGGGCATGGTGTCCAGACAGACGCGTAGGGTGCTGCCGGCCGGCGGTGGCGCGGGGGCGACCGGAACGGTGCCGGGCGTCCCCGCGAGGGCTGCCGGCTCGCTGCCGGGCGGCGTGGCGCGCTCGGCCGACGGCCGTCCCGCACCGATCAGTTCGGCGGCTGCCTGCTCGGTCTCCCGCAGCAGCGCGTCGAGTTCGGCCGCCAACGGGAAGCGGTCGGCCAGTGCGGCCAGCCCCGGATCGCGGGCGGGCGCGGCGGTGGCCCGTGGTATCTGACTCCGCGTCAGTTCGGCTCGCAGTGCGGTCCGGACGGCCGGGTCCAGCGAGATGAGCGCCCCGCCCAGGTCCAGCGGCACCGCCGGATGCGCGCGTTCGGCCGCCGACGCCCGGTCGCGCCCGGGCAGCAGCGCCGCCGTGTCCGGCTCGGCGCCCTCCACCCAGAGCGCCGCGGCCACCCGGCGCAGCTGCGCCAGCCCGTCGCGGTGCGGGGAGTTGGCCGCGATCGCCAGGTGCTCGCGCTCGCCCAGCGTGTCGCCCACCAGCGAGGCCAGCTGCCCGGTGCCGACCTGGACGAAGGCCCGGAAACCGGCCGCGTACATCGCCTCGACCAGCGGCCGGAACCGCACCGGCTCCAGCAGGTGCCGGACGAACAGCGCGCGCACCTCGGCCTCGGTCGCCGGGAACGGCGAGGCGGTGGTGCCGGACCAGACGGGCACGGTCGCCCGGTGCAGCTCGAAACGGTCGGCGGCCTGCCGGATCGGGTCGAGATAGGGGGCCAGCATCGGGGTGTGGAACCCGGACTGGAACGGCAGCACCTGGCCCAGCACGCCGCGGTCGCGGAACCAGTGCACCAGGCGGGTGACCGGCTGCTCGGGGCCGCAGACGATCGACTGCTGCGGGGCGTTGTCGTGCGACAGGACCACCTCGGACATGCCCTCGACGCTGGCCAGCGCGTCCAGCACCCGCTCGGCGGGGGCGCCGAGCGCGGCGAAGGCCAGCCCCGGCACGCGCAGCGAGTCCGGGTCGAAGGCCGCCAGGAACGTGTCCACGGACGCGCCCGAGTACAGCCCGCCGGTGATCATGGCGGTCCACTCGCCCACGCTGTGCCCGGCCACGCCGTGCGGCCGGACGCCGACCCGGCGCAGCGCCGCGTCGAGCAGCCGCCCGACGGCGACCACACCGACACCGTGCCGCCCGATGTCGTCCACCGCGGCCTGCTGTGCGGCCGGCGGGCGGGCCAGGCCGAAGTGGTCGGCGACGTCGTCGACCCGGGGCTGGAACTCGCCCTCCAGCCCTGGGAAGAGGAACGCGATCCGGCCCGCGGCCCCGGGTCCGAGCTGCGGCTGCGGCGTGAACCAGACATCGCCGCGCCCGCGCCAGGACCGGCCCCGGGCCACCGCGCGGCGGGCCAGCGCCAGCCGCTTGGCCGTCGGGTCGGCGATCGCCACCCGCCGGCGCGGCGCGTCCCGGGCCGGCTCCGGGTGGCCCGCGCCCAGCAGCGCCGCGTCGTCGGCCGCCAGCAGTTCGGCCAGCTGCTCGGGCCCGTCGGCGGCCAGGTACAGCACTCGCTCGGGCTCGGTCACCGTGGCCCGAGAGGTCGGCAGGGCGACCGGCGAGCCCGGCGCCTGTTCCAGTACCACATGGGCGTTGATGCCGCCGAAGCCGAACGCGTTCACCCCCGCCCGGCGCGGTGGCCCGCCCGGGACGCTCTCCCAGGGCCGGGCGGCGTCGATGGTGCGAAAGCGGGTGCCGGCCAGCGCCGGGTGCGGGTCGTCGCAGTGCAGCGTGGGGAGCAGCACGCCGTGGTGCACGGCGAGTGCCGCCTTGACCAGACCGGCCACGCCGGCGGCCGGCATGGTGTGGCCGATCATGGACTTCACCGAGCCGAGCACCGCCCGCTCGCCCTCGCCGGCCGGGCCGAACACCTCGGCCAGGGTGGCGAGTTCGGCGGCGTCCCCGGCGGGGGTCGCGGTGCCGTGGGCCTCCAGCAGGCCCAGCGCCCCGGGTGCGGCCGGGTCCAGTCCGGCGGCTCGCCAGGCCGCCCGCACGGCCCGGCTCTGGCCACCCGGGTCCGGATTGGCCAGCCCCGCCGTGCGCCCGTCGCTGGCCACCCCGGTGCCGCGGATCACCGCGTACACCCGGTCGCCGTCGCGCTCGGCGTCGGCGAGCCGTTTGAGCACCACCACGCCGGTGCCCTCGCCGATCAGCAGGCCGTCGGCGCCCCGGTGGAACGGGCGGATCCGCTGGCTGGGCGAGAGCGCCCGCAGCTGGGCGAAGACGCTCCACAGCGTGACGTCGTGGCAGTGGTGCACCCCGCCGGCCAGCACCACATCGCAGCGCCCGGTGGCCAGTTCGCCCACCGCCTGGTCCACGGCGACCAGTGAGGAGGCGCAGGCGGCGTCCACCGTGTAGGCGGGGCCGCGCAGGTCGAGGCGGTTGGCCAGCCGGGAGGCGGCCAGGTTGGGCACCAGGCCGATCGCCGCCTCCGGCCGGTCCGGGCCCAGCTGATCGGTGACCGCCCGTCGCACCCGGATGAGTTGATTGTCCGTCAGTTCAGGCAGCAGCTCGCCGAGGGTGCGCACCAGCTGGTGCGCGCTGCGGACCCGCTGGTCGAGCCGGACCAGGCCCGGCGTCAGGTACCCGCCCCGGCCCAGGATCACCCCGACCCGCTCGCGGTCCGCGAGCCGGTCCGGGCCGCCCGCGTCCTCGATCGCGGCGGCGGCGACCTGCAGCGCGATCAGCTGGTCCGGCTCGGCGCCGGACACCGAGCTGGGCATGATGCCGAACCGGGTCGGCTGCACCGCCACCGAGCCGTCCAGGAAGCCGCCGCGCCGGCAGTAGAGCCGGTCGGGGTCCCCGGGCCCGGCGGCCGCCGCCGGGTCGTAGTACTCCGGGTCCCAACGCCCCTCGGGCACCTCGGTGATCGCGTCGACACCGCCGAGCAGGTTGCGCCAGTAGCTCGCCAGGTCCGGCGCGCCGGGCAGCAGCACCGCCATGCCGACCACGGCCACCGGCGGACGGTTCGTCAGATCGGTCACCGGCGCCGTCACCAGCCCGACGCGGTGTAGACCACGGACCGGGTCTGCTCCGCGCCCCAGGCGAGCTCGCGCAGCAGCGCCAGGGTGCCCGCCCCCGGGTCGATCAGCCGCACGCCCCGGCGGACGTAGTCGTGCGCCAACTCCGGTGAGACCATGCCGCCGTGCGCGCCCGAGGGTGCCCACGGACCCCAGTGCACGGTGAGCGCCCGGCACCCGGTGCGTCGCGCCCAGCGGTCGCCCAGCTCCTCCAACGCGTCGTTGGCCGCCGCGTAGTCGGCCTGGCCGCGGTTGCCCAGCGCCGCGGCGATGCTGCCGAACAGCACCGTGAACCGCGGCCCCTCCGGCAGTGCGGCCAGCGCGTCCAGCAGGGCCCGGGCGCCGTCGGCCTTGGTGGCGAAGACCCGGCGGAAGGACTCCGGGTCCTTCTCGGCCAGCACCTTGTCCTCGATCACGCCCGCCGCGTAGACGACCCCGTCCAGCCGGCCGTACTCGGCGTACACCTCCTTGACCGCCTGGCGCAGCGCCGCCGGATCGGCGGCGTCCACCGCCCGGTAGCGGGCCGGTGAGCCGAGCGCCGAGAGTTCCTCCAGCGTCGCCGCGACCTCGCGCGCGGCCAGCAGCCGGGAAGCGGCGGCGTCGACCTCGGGCAGCGGCACGCCCTGGCGGGCGAGCACGGCCCGCAGTGCGCCACGGTCGCGTGCCGCGGCCGTCAGCGGGTCCTCGGGGCCCTCGGGCGGCGCGGTGCGGCCCAGCAGTTCCAGGCGGCACCGGCCGGCCGCGGCCAGGCCGGCCGCGAACCGCGCGGTGATCCCGCGAGCCCCGCCGACCAGCAGGACCACGGCGTCCTGGTCCAGCCCCAGCGCCGCGGCCTCCGCCACGCCGTCGCCGGCCGGACCGGCGCCCGTGCTGCCCAGCAGCCCGAGGCCGGACTCCGCCAGGGTCAGGCCCTGGCGCCCGGCCGCACCGTGCAGCACCACCGGCTCGTGGTCGGCGGCCAGCAGCTCGCCGAGCAGCGCGTCGGCCGCCCGCGCCGGGTCCGCCGGATCCAGCTCGACCAGCCGGACCGTGGTGTCGGGGTACTCGCGGGCCAGGGTGCGGAACAGCCCGCGCAGCCCGTCCGCCCGGCCACTGTCCGTTCCGCCACTGTCTGTTCGGCCGCTGTCCGGGTGCGCCGCCGAGCGTGCGGCGAGTAGCCAGCGGGGCGCGCCGGCCAGCGCGGCCTGCAGTGCGGGCACGCAGCCCGGCAGCACGGGCGCGCCGTCCGTGGCGAGCGGGTCGAGCAGCAGGACGCCGTCCACCGGCCCGTCCGCCGCCGACAGCCGGTGCGCGGCGTCCACGGCCAGCACCCGCGCGTCGTGCGCGGCCAGCCGTGCGGTCAGCGCCTCGGCCAGGCCGTGGCCGTCGTCGCCGAGCAGCGCGAAGCGCTTGCCGGCCAGGGCCGCCGGGGTCGCGGTGACCTCGGCCAGCGGTGTGAGCGCGAACTCCAGGCGCAGCGGCTCGTGTCCCACCACGGCTGACGCATCGTCAGGCACCGTGCCGGCGACCGGTTCCGGTGCGGGCGTGGGGCTGCCGAGCTGGGCGGTGAGCCAGTCGGTGATGGCGGCGGCGGTGCGGGCGCGGGTGAGTTCTTCGATCTGGTCGTCGGTGAGTTGGCCGAGTTCGGCGGTGTCGCCGA